>NC_017790.1:2775000-2972500 GCF_000252445.1 Deinococcus gobiensis I-0
GGCCGAGACGTAGCGCAGGCCCAGTCGCTCGCCCAGCGTGCCGCTCAGTCCGGTGCCGTTCGGGCCGTTGAGCCCGGCGGCGACCTCTTCGGGCGTGGCCTGGTCGAGGCTGTCGGGGGAAGGCAACTTCAGGTCCGGATGCAGGGTCATGGACGCAGCATAGGCTCCCGGTCCTCAGCCCTGCGGCCTGGTGAGCGTCTGCCCCACCCCGATGCCGTGGCCGTATACGAGCTGCCCGCCCAGGAATCCGCCTGCCAGGGCCAGCCCCAGCGCGCCGCCCGACAACACCTTGCCCAGCCTGCGCCTTCCCCGGCGCCGCGCGACGACCGACCCGGCGTTGAGAAAGAAAGCCGCCTCGTTGAGTGCCCCGTGGATCAGGCCGGTGCGGCGGGCCTGTCCGCGCGTGTTGGACCAGTCGGCCCAACCGGTGGCGATGGTGGGGACCGCGCCCAGCGTGCTGAGGGTCAGGACGATGTCGGCGGCGTGTTCGGTGCGTTCGTCGCCCCCCGGCATGAAGTCGAGGAGGCCCGCGAGCATCCAGCCGCCCAGCGGCAGATGAATGAGGATGGGGTGGAGCGGATGCCCCAGAAACTCGCCGTGCAGGGTCTCCAGCACGCGGGCGGGAAGGACCCCCTCGGCGGCCTTCAGGACCTTTTGGACCGTATCGGCCACGACCTCCAGCGTGCCGTGGTCGCTGACGGCGGTTTCGAGGCGGTCACTGGGCCGGCTGTCCATGCCCCACTGTGCGCCCGGCCGGACCAGAACCGGTGGACCCGGCTCCGGAATTTCTTTAGGGTTCAGGCTTCCGGAACCATGCAGGCCGCGAAGGCCGCCTCGTACTCCGGCCGGTCGAGGCCGCGCCCGATGACGACGAGTTCGCTCTCGCCGTTGCCCGGCTCCCAGGCGTCGGCGGTGAACAGGTCGCGCACCGCCTGGAAGATCACGCGCTGCGGGTAGCCGTGCAGGTCGAGAAAGCCCTTGGCGCGCAGCACCTCGGCGGGGCGGCTGAGCAGATAGGTGGTCATGAACCGCTGCCAGGCATAGGGGTCCAGTGGCCGCGTGGCCCGCAGCACAAAGGACCGCAGCCCTGGCGTGTGGACAGCCACCGTTCCGGCCGCAGAGAGGTCCGGGTCACCGCTGAAGTCGTCGCGGGCCAGCAGGGCCGCCGCGTCCAGCTGTCCGCGCTCGACCCGCACGACACGGGCCAGAGGATTGACGCCGCGGAGCACGGCCTCGGCGTGGTCGAGCTGCGCCGGGTCGGCCACGTCGGTCTTGTTCAGTACGACCACGCCCGCGTAGGCGAGCTGCCGGGCGGCCTCGGGATGATCGCGCAGGGTGGTCAGGGCGTGCCGGGCATCCACGACGGCGACCAGGGTCACCACCCGGAAGGCCGCGCGTACCGCCCGGTCCAGCAGGGTCGCCAGGACCGGCGTCGGATCGGCCACGCCGCTGAGTTCCACGATCACGGCGTCGGGTTTCTGGGGGCGCAGACCGATCTCGACCAGGGCGCGCACGAGGTCGTCGCGGCCGGTGCAGCACAGGCAGCCGGCGGTCAGCTCGGTCACGTCGTCCTGAAGCCGCTCGATCAGGGCCCCGTCCACCCCCACCGCCCCGAACTCGTTGACGATGACCCCCAGCCGGTGCGGCAGCGAGCGGATGAGGTGGTTGACCAGGGTGGTCTTGCCCGCTCCCAGGAAGCCCCCGACCACGACGATGGGCAGCCGCGAATCGGGGACGGGCGACGGCGCGCTCATGGAATGGCCGCCGGCCGCAGGACAGCGGCGTGGCGTGCGGCGTCCGGAGTCTCGGCCGACAGCACCGGCACCCCGGCGGCAGTGAAAGCCGCGTGGGCCCCGGGCGGCGCCTGATCGGTCACCCAGGCCGAGAGGTCACTGAAGGCGGCGAAGGCGGCGAAGCCCGCGTGGCCCCACTTGCTGCCGTCGGCCAGCAGGACGCTGCGGCGCGAGCGCGCCATGATCGCCGTCTTCTGGCCCGCTTCCGGGAGGTTGCTGTTGGTCAGGTGACCCGAGGGGTCGATGCTGGTGCAGCCCACGAAAAACAGGTCGTAGTTGTACCGCCCGATGGCCGCGAGCGCGTCGGGACCGGTCAGGCTGTAGGTGCTGGTGTAGACCTCGCCCCCGATGACGTACAGCGAGCACTCGCCGTTGAGTTCATAGGCCACGTCGAGGCCGTGCGTCACCACCCGCAGCGTACGGGTCAGGGCCGGGGTGCGCCGCAGCGCCTGCGCGAGCTGCCGGGCGGTGGTTCCGGCGTCGAGGTACACGGTCTCGCCCGGCGCGATCAGGGACACGGCCAGTTCGGCCAGTCGGCGCTTGCCCGTCTGCCGCAATTCCTGCCGGTCGCGGTACTGCTGGTCCTGGCTGGCGAGGGCCGCGCCGCCGTGTACCTTGCGGATCAGGCCGCGCCGCGCCAGGGTGTCGAGGTCACGCCTCACCGTCGCGCCGCTGACCCCCAGCCGGGCCGTGATGGCCGTCGTGCGCAGGGGACCCTGCACCGAGAGGAGATCGAGAATGCGCGAAAGCCGTTCTTCCGCGAGAGGAGCCGTCATGTGCCGCCAGCATACGGCCAAATCTCCAGAACTGCTCAGAAGTGCGCAACTTGTCGCCGCAGGGTGGGAGGCCGCCCGAACCGCAGCGGCCTCCCCTGCCCCTTCGCCGGACTCAGGCTTCTTCGGCCAGGCCCTCGTTCTTCAGCACGTCGGCAATCGCCTGGATGGCCGCCGCCTCGTCCTCGCCGCTGGCCTGCACCGTGAAGGTGGTGCCGGGCTGGATGCCCTGGCTGAGGATCTTCATCATGTTCTTCAGGCTCACCGCGTCCTCGGCCACCAGGGTCAGGTCGCTGGAAAAACCCTTGGCGACCTTGACCACGGCGCTGGCCGGACGGGCGTGCATCCCCTGCGGATCGGTCATGCGGAAACTGCGTTCGATCATGCGGCCATGCTACGCGGGCGGGCGGCGGGGCGAGAGGCCCGGGCCATTCACAGGGGGTTTATGGACCGGCACGTCGGCCCCGGTCCCCTCAGTCGCCCAGGGCGCGGTAGGCCTCGACGATGCCCCGGTGCAGGTCGCTGCCCGCCTCCAGGCCGGTCGCCTCGGTCACGGCGGCCTCGATGCCGCGCTCCCCGATCATGGCCTGAAGCTGGGCCGCCTGCGGGTCGGCGGGGTTGTCGTAACGCAGGGCCGCCGCCGCGCCGCGTTGCAGGGCGTCGGTGGGCAGGCCGTACTCGGCAGCCATGCGGGCCGGCCCGACGATGCGGTCGGCGGCCCCCAGTTTGCGCAGCGGCTCGCGGCCCACGCGCAGCACCTCGTCGCGGATGTGGGGGTTGCGGAAACGGCCCATGATCTTGTCGATGTACGCCGCGTGCTCGGCCGGGTCGAAGCCGTAGCGCCGGACCAGGGCCGCGCCGCTCTGCTCCATGGCGGCGCGCACCTCGGCGGCGATCTCGGGGTCGTTCATGCTGGCCTCGATGGTGTCGAGCCCCCGGCGCACACCCAGGTACGCGGCGACGGCGTGCCCGTTGTTCAGGGTGAACAGCTTGCGCTGCACGTAGGCCACCAGATTGTCGGTGAGCTTCATGCCCTCGATGTCGGGCACCGGCCCCTTGAAGGCGGGGCGCTCGACGATCCACTCGTAGAAGGCCTCCACGCCCACGTCGAGCGGATTCTCGCTGGAAAAGGGCGGCACGATGCGGTCCACCGAGGAATTCGGGAAGCCCACATGCTCGTCGGCGTAGCGCCGGCCCTCTTCCGAGAGATGCGACTCGACCTGTTCCTTGAGGAAGGAGCTGGCCCCGACCATGTTCTCGCAGGCGATGATGTTCAGGTCGCCCGCACCGGCCCGCGCCCGCTCCTCGATACCGCGCGCCAGGGTCGGCGCGATGATCTTCAGGACGTTGGGGCCGACCGCCGTGGTGATCAGGCTCGCCTGGGCGACGGCCGGCACGATCTCGGGGCCGTTCGAGAGGATGCCGGTCACGCCGGTCACCTCCTCGCTGCGGCGCTCGACATCGAGCACCTGCACCGTATAGCGCCCCTGGTCCCGCAGGGCGGAGATGACCGCCTCGTTGATGTCCGCGAACACCACGCGGTAGCCGCTGTGCGCGAGCAGCGCGCCAATGAAGCCGCGCCCGATGTTGCCGGCCCCGAACTGGATGGCGGTGGGTTTCGGATCGGTCGCCTGGGATGTGGTCATGGTATGCCTCCTGGGGGTGACTGTACTGCGCCGCTCTGGCAGGGCGTCCAGCCATGAACGCCAAAAAAAGGGAGCGCCGGACCGGTGGGGTCGGCGCTCCGGCTGTGCAGCCGCGTCAGGCGGTGAAGGTGCGGTAGATCTCGTCGGCGTCCCGGGTGCGTGCCAGGCGCATCACGGTGGCCTCGTCTTCCAGGGCGTCGGCGATGCGCGACAGGATCTGGAGGTGCTCGTCGCCCGCCCCGGCGATGCCGATGACGAGGTAGGCGCGCTCGCCGTCGAAGTCCACGCCGTCGGGGTACTGGGTGACCACGATGCCGCTCGTGCGGATGGCGGCCTTGGCCGCGCCCACCCCGTGCGGGATGGCGACACCGTTGCCGATGTAGGTGCTCACGACCTTCTCTCGCTCCAGCATGGCGGGCACGTAGTCGGCCGAGACGTAGCCCGACTTCACGAGCAGGTCGCCCGCGCGGGTCACGGCCTGATCGCGCGGCACGCTGCCCAGCCCCAGCACGATGTTCTCGCGGCGCAGCACGTCGCCCTTGCCCTGGGGCACGGTCTGGGTCGGCGCGGGGGCCACGGCGACGGCCGCGCCCGTTCCGGCAGCGGCGGCGGCCACGCCCGACGCGGCGCGCGCCGTGCTGGGCGCGGTCTGCGCGGCGACGGCGGGCGCGGGCACCTGGGTCGCCTCGGCGGCGGCCTGAAGCTCGGTGACCATGCGGTCGTAGATGGGGTTGCCGATGAAGTTGTCGATGGACACGTGCCGGGCCTGCGGGGCCTTGGCGCGCGCGCGCGAGGTGAGGTTCTGCTGCGTGACCACGATGTCGGCGTCGGCCGGAATCGCGTCGATGGCGGTGTTCGTCACTTCGATGGGGAGGCCGGCGGCCTGCACCTTCTTGCGGAAACCGGTGGCGCCCATCGCGCTCGACCCCATGCCGGCGTCGCAGGCGAAGACCACCTTGCGCACCGCGCCGCCCTCACCGATGGCGGGGCCGGCGGCGGCCAGGGCCGGAGCGCCGGCCGCCGCGGGCACGCCCTTGTTGGCGCGCGACTCGGCCTGGGCGGTGGCCAGATCGTCTTCGGTATAGGAGGCGCCGCGCAGGAACACCGCCGACACCAGGAAGGACACCACGGCCGCCACCGCCACCGCCGCGATATTGGCGAAGTAACCGCCGCGCGGGGTCAGGGCCAGGATGGCGAAGATGCTGCCGGGCGAGGACGCCGAGACCAGACCGCCGTTCAGGGCCACCAGGGTCGCCACGCCGGACATGCCGCCCGCGATGACGCCCAGCAGCAGGATCGGGCGCATCAGGACGTAGGGGAAGTACACCTCATGGATGCCGCCCAGGAAGTGGATGATGGCCGCGCCGGGCGCCGAGCTCTTGATGCTGCCCTTGGCGAAGACCCAGTAGGCCAGCAGCAGGCCCAGGCCGGGGCCGGGGTTGGCTTCGAGCAGGAAGTAGATGGACTTGCCGGTTTCCTGCGCCTGCGCGGTGCCCAGCGGCGTCAGGATGCCGTGGTTGATGGCGTTGTTGAGGAACAGGATCTTGCCGGGTTCGATGAGCAGCGACACGAGCGGCAGCAGGTGTACGTTCACCAGGAACTGCACGCCGGCGGCCACGGCCTTGCTGAACAGTTCGACGACCGGCCCGATGGCGAAAAAGCCGAGGATCGCGAGCAGCATGCCGATGATGCCGGCCGAGAAGTTGTTGACCAGCATCTCGAAGCCCGGGGCGATGCGGTGCTGCACGTTGCGGTCGAACTGCTTGATGACCCAGCCGCCCAGCGGACCCATGATCATGGCCCCGATGAACATGGGAATGTCGGTGCCCACGATGACGCCCATGGCCGCGATGGCCCCCAGCACGCCGCCGCGGTGGTCGGCCACGATGCGCCCGCCCGTATAGGCGATCAGGAGGGGCAGCAGGTAGGTGATCATCGGGCTGACGAGCTTGCCGAGGTTGGCGTTGGGCAGCCAGCCGGTCGGGATGAACAGGGCCGTGATCAGGCCCCAGGCGATGAACGCCCCGATGTTGGGCATGACCATCGCGCTCAGGAAGCGTCCGAACTTCTGGACGCGGTCCTTGCCCGAAGTCGCCCCGGCAGTGCTCGCAGAATTGGTGGTCATAGACGGTCTCCTTCACCTTGCATTCAGGTTGACTCATTCTGAGCAGCATCTGCCTCTCATATAGGACAGGGAACACCTTTCTCGCCTCTCAAACGGTAGACCGGGTATAAGGAGCGGCGCGTGACCGGGCTGGACGAAGCGGCCCCGGCAGGCCCTGGGGGCCGCCATACTCGCTGCACCTGGGCGAATCTTAATTCTGCGCTGGTCAGGTCCGGCGGGCCGGGCGGGGGCGGCCTATTCTGGAAGCGCCCCCACCGCCGACGCTGCCCCACGCCCACGGCCACACGCCTCCGGAGGTCGCCCTGAACGACATGCCCTGTTTCTAGCCCACCGGGTTCCGCTGCCATTGCGCGACGAGAATTGCCGGAGTATGATCGGAATTGCTCAAAATTGATCACGATTCTTCAGGAATCTTGCGTCCCCAGGGGACGACCGGGCCGCGCACAGCCCCGGAGGAAGGGACCGTCATGATTCAGCTCCCACAGCAACTGGTAAAAATCGGTGCCCAGGCGCGCACCAAGGATGAGGCCATCGCGCAGGTCGCGGGCCTGCTGGCCGACAACGGCAACGTGGACCCCGGCTACGTCGAGGGCATGCGCGCGCGCGAGACCCAGGCGAACACCTATCTGGGCAACGGCATCGCCATCCCGCACGGCACGCCCGAGTCGCGCCACCTGATCCGGCAGACCGGCATCGCGGTCGTGCAACTTCCCGGCGGCGTGCAGTGGGGCGAGGAAGACGAGCCGGTACATTTGGTCATCGGCATCGCGGCGGCGAGCGACGAGCACCTCCAGATCCTGCGCCGCCTGACGCGCGTGCTGGGCGACGAGGACCTCGTCGAGAAGCTGTGGGTGACCACGGACCCCGCCGACATCCAGGAAGCCCTGACCGGCGAGCGTCCGGCCACGGGGACGCCGCTGGGCGAAGGCACGCAGCCGCAGCAGGCCCAGCAGTTGCAGGTGGCCCCGGCCGCCGCCGCCGTACGGGCCGAGACGACCCCTGACGGCCTGCCCTACAGCGCGCAGGTCACGCTGCCCAACCCGCAGGGTATGCACGCCCGCCCCGCGACGATGCTCGCGGGCATCGTCAAGAAGTCGGGCGCGCGCGTGCGCCTGAGCAAGGGCGAGGGCAAGAGCGCCGACGCCACCAAGCTCATGGAAATGCTGAGCCTGGGCCTGACCCAGGGCACCCTGGTCACGGTGAGCAGCGACAACGAGGCCACCCTGAAGGCCGTGACCGACGCCATGCGCGCCGGGCTGGGCGACGACCTGAGCGCGCCCTCGGCCGCCGCGCAGGCCAAGCCCCAGCGCCGCGAACCCGACTGGGTGCCCGCGCAGGTGGGGGCCACCGTCGAGGGCGTCCCCGCCGCCGACGGGCTGGTCGTGGGTTACACCCGCCAGCACGCCCCGCGCGCCCTGGAAGTGCGCGACACCCCCGGCGGCGACCCGGTGACCGAGGCCGAGCGGCTCGACACCGCCCTGAGCGCGGCGCACACCGAACTCCTGAACCTGATCGACGACGTGCAGGCGCGCTTCGGGGCCGACAAGGCCGCCATCTTCCGCGCTCACCAGGAACTGCTGGCCGACGAGGGCACGGTGCAGGACGCCGTGGCGCGCATCCTCGACGGGCACGGCGCGGCCTGGGCCTACCAGCAGGCGACCGGCGAGCGTGTCGCGCAGCTCCAGAAGCTCGACGACCCCACGCTGGCCGCCCGCGCGGTGGACCTGAGCGACGTGCAGCGCCGCGTGCTGCGTCACCTGCTGGGGCTGGGCGAGGACCGCGTGGAGACCGGCGGTCCGGTCATCCTGCTGGCCCCCGACCTGACGCCCAGCGACACCGCCCGCCTGGGGCCGGACTCGCTGCTGGGCTTCGTGACCGCGCAGGGCGGCCCGACGAGCCACACCGCGATCATCGCGCGCGGGCTGGGCCTGCCGGCCGTGGTCGCGGCGGGCGCAGGCCTGCTCGACATTCCCGACGGCACGCACGCGATTCTGGACGGCGCGGCGGGGCGGCTGTACCTGAACCCCTCGGCCGCCGACGTGACGGGCGCGCAGGAACGCCAGGGCGTGCTGGCCCGTGAGCGCGAGGCCGCCCGCGCGGCCCGCCACGAACCCGGCGCGACCTCGGACGGCAAGCGGGTGGAAATCGCCGCGAACATCAACCGCGCGGCCGACGCCGCCGGGGCGCTCGACGCCGGGGCCGAGGGCGTGGGCCTGATGCGCACCGAGTTCCTGTTCCTGGAGCGCGACAGCGTGCCCACCGAAGACGAGCAGGAGCAGGAATACCGCGCGATGGCCGCCGCACTGGGCGAGCGCCCCCTGATCATCCGCACGCTGGACATCGGCGGCGACAAGGAAGTGCCCTACCTGGGGCTGGCCCGCGAGGACAACTCCTTCCTGGGCATCCGGGGCATCCGGCTGTGCTTCGAGCGGCCCGACCTGTTCCTGCCGCAGCTGCGGGCGGTGGCGCGCGTCGCCAAGGATCACCCGAACGTCCACCTCATGTTCCCGATGATCGCCACCCTCGAAGACTTCCGCCGGGCGCAGGCCATGTTCGACGAGGTCCGGCGCGAGCTGGACGTGCCGCGCATTCCGCTCGGCGTGATGATCGAGGTGCCCTCGGCGGCCCTGATCGCCGACGAGCTGGCGCAGGAAGTGGACTTCTTCAGCGTGGGCACGAACGACCTGACCCAGTACACCCTGGCGATGGACCGCCTGCACCCGCAGCTCGCCCGCCAGACCGACGCCATGCACCCGGCGGTCCTCAAGCTCATCAAGCTGACGGTGGACGCCGCCGAGCGCCACGGCAAGTGGGTCGGCGTGTGCGGCGGCGCGGCCGGCGACGAGGTAGGCGCGCTGATGCTCGCGGGCCTGGGCGTCAAGGAGCTGTCGGTGAGCACGCCGCAGGTGGCGACCGTCAAGGCCGCCCTGCGCCGCCGCAGCGCCGAGGAACTGCGCCGCCTGGCCGCCGAGGCCCTCGCGCAGCCCAATGCCGAGGCCGTGCGCGCGCTGGTGCGGGGCTAAGCCATGACCCGAGTCGTGACCCTGACCCTGAACCCGGCGCTCGACATGACCGTGCGGGTGGACGGCCTGCGGCTGGGCGAGGTCAACGGCGGCCAGAGCCTCCAGACCGACGCGGGCGGCAAGGGCGTGAACGTCGCGTCCTTCCTGGCCGACTGGGGCCGGGATGAGCCGGGCGGCCTGGACGTGACGGCCACCGGCCTGCTGGGCGCGGACAACGCGGCCCCCTTCGAGGCGCTGCTGCGCGGGAAGGGGATCACGGACGCCTTCGTGCGGGTGCCGGGCGCGACGCGGGTCGGGGTCAAGCTCAGCGACCACGCGGCGCAGGAGACCACCGACATCAACCTGCCGGGCCTGAGCGCGGCGCCGGAGGCGTTGGCCGAGGTGCGCGCCCGCCTGCGCGAGCTGGCGACCGGGGGCGGCGTGTTCGTGCTCGCGGGCAGCCTGCCGCCGGGCGTCCCGGCGGACCTGTATGCCGAGCTGGTGGCCGAACTGCGCGCGGCCGGGACCTACGTGGCCCTGGACACGAGCGGCGCGGCGCTGACCTCGGTGCTGGGGGCAGGGGTGCTGCCGCAGCTCGTCAAGCCGAACATCCACGAGCTGGAGGCCGCGCTGGGCCGTTCCCTGACCGGCGAGGCCGAGGTGCTCGCGGCGGCCCGTGAGCTGCTGTCGCGCGGCGCGGAGGTCGTGGCAGTGTCGCAGGGAGAGCAGGGCGCATTGATCGTCACGGCGGCCGGGACCGTGCGCGCCCTGCCGCCGCGCGTGCAGGTCGTCTCGACCGTGGGCGCGGGCGACGCGATGGTGGCCGGGCTGGTCGCCTCGCACCTCGCCGGGCTGAGCCTGCCGGACGCCGCCCGCCGCGCCACGAGCTTCAGCGTGGGCAACATCACCCGACTGGGCGCGCACCTGCCGCCCCGCGCGGAGCTCGACGGCTACGCCGCGCAGGTGCAGGTGTCGGCCGTGTAATCCACCCGAGGTCCGTTCTCTCCTCTCCCGTTTCCCTCACCCCTTTTCCCCTCTCAAGGAGGCGCGCATCATGGCTAAACTGGTCGCCGTCACCGCCTGTCCCACAGGCATCGCCCACACCTTCATGGCCGCCGAGGCGCTGCGGCGCGCGGCGACCGGGGCCGGACACGAGCTGCGCGCCGAGACGCAGGGCAGCGTCGGGTCGGGCGACACCCTCACCCGCGCCGAGATCGAGGCCGCCGACGCCGTGATCCTGGCCGCCGACGTGAAAGTCGACGAGTCGCGCTTCGCCGGCAAGCCGGTCATTCGTGCGAGCACGCAGGACGCCATCCGCAACGCCCCGGCGCTGATCGCCCAGGCGACCGGCGTGGGGGCGAGCCCGGCCGCCGGTTCCGAGCGGACCCTCCAGGCGGCTTCCGCGCCAGCCCCGGCGGCTCCCGCTCCGGCCGCCAGTACCGGCCCCAAGAACATCGTGGGCATCACGTCCTGCCCCACCGGTATCGCGCACACCTTCATGGCGGCCGAGGGCCTGGAAGGCGGCGCGAAGTCGCTCGGGTACAACGTCAAGGTCGAGACGCAGGGCAGCGTGGGCGCGGGCAACCAACTCACCGCGCAGGACATCGCGGCAGCCGACGTGGTTATCATCGCGGCCGATACCAACGTCAACCTCGACCGGTTTCAGGGCAAGCGCGTGTACCAGACCGGCACCAAGCCCGCCATCAAGGACGGGGCGGCGGTCGTGCGCACGGCGCTGGACCAGGCCACCCTGTACGGCGCGGCGACCACGGCGGCGGCCCCGGTGGCCGGCGGCGACTACGTGGCCCAGGCGGCGGCGGCCAAAAATGCCAAAAATGCGGGTGTGCCCAGCGCCTACAAGCACCTGATGACCGGCGTGTCCCACATGCTGCCCTTCGTGGTCGCGGGCGGCCTGCTGATCGCGCTGGCCTTCGCGTTCGGGGGCATCCGGCCACCGGAAGGGTCCTTCGGTGCGGCACTCCTCCAGATCGGGGGCGGTACCGGGGCCTTCGGGCTGTTCGTGCCGGTACTGGCTGGGTACATCGCCTATTCGATCGCCGACCGCCCTGGTCTCGCCCCGGGCATGATCGGCGGCCTGCTGGCCCTGGGCGGGGGTAGCGGCTTCCTGGGCGGGCTCATCGCGGGCTTCCTGGCGGGGTATGTCACGCGCTGGCTCAACCAGAGCATCCGGCTGCCGCGCACCCTCGAAGGCCTCAAGCCCACCCTGCTGCTGCCGCTGCTGGGCACCGCCATCACCGGCCTGATCATGGTGTACGTGGTGGGCAAGCCGGTCGCGCTCGCGCTGACTGCCGCCTCGAACTGGCTCCAGGGTCTGGGGCAGACCTCGGCGGGCGCGCTGGGCGCCGTCATCGGGGCCATGATGGCCTTCGACATGGGCGGACCGATCAACAAGGCGGCCTATACCTTCAGCACCGGCCTCCTGACCAACCAGGTCTACGGCCCGATCGCCGCCGCGATGGTCGCGGGCATGACGCCTCCCCTGGCGCTGTTCTTCGCCACCTTGATCTTCAAGAACCGCTTCACCACCGACGAGCGCGAAGCGGGCAAGGCGGCGGGCGTGCTGGGCATCTCGTTCATCACCGAAGGCGCGATTCCCTTCGCGGCGCGCGATCCCCTGCGGGTCATCCCCTCGCTGATGATCGGCTCGGCGGCGGCGGGCGCCATCAGCATGGCCTCGGGCTGCCTGCTGCGCGCCCCACACGGCGGCATCTTCGTGCTGCTCATCCCCAACGCCGTGACCAACCTGCCCATGTATATCGTGTCGCTGGTGGTCGGTACGGCGGTCAGCACCCTGCTGCTGGGCATCCTGAAAAAGCCCATCGTGCCGATTCCCGAAGGCAGCGCGAACGTGCGCAGCGACGCCGTGGCGACCGACTGAGGCCACACCGCATAAAAGGCGCCGCCGGGGATCGACCTCCCGGCGGCGCCTTTTATGCAGCCTTTCAGGCGAACTGCCGGCGCATGAGCAGCAGCCGCAGTTCGTGCGGGCTGGTGGCGGCCCCGACCGCCGTCTCCTCGGTGATCAGGCCGGAGGTCACGAGTTCGGCGAGATGTTGGTCGAAGGTCCGCATACCCAGCATGCCGCCTTCCAGAAGGGCCTGTTTGATCTCGTCGATGCGCTCGGGGTCCTTGATGCACTCGCGGATGGTCGGCGTGCCCAGCATGACCTCCATGCCCATGACGCGGCCCCCGCCCACCCTGGGCAGCAGGCGCTGGCTCACGATGCCCACCACGCTCTCCGAGAGCGACTGCCGGATGGTCACGCGCTCGTGCGGCGCGAAGAAGTCGATGATGCGCCCCACGGTGCGGATGGCGTCCTGGGTGTGCAGCGTGCTCATCACGAGGTGGCCGGTCTGCGCGGCCGAGAGCGCCGCCTCGACGGTTTCCTTGTCGCGCATCTCACCGATGAGGATGATGTCGGGGTCCTGACGCATGCTGGCGCGCAGCCCCGCCGAGAAGCTCAGGGTATCGATCCCCAGTTCGCGCTGGTTGATCATGGCCTTGCGGTCGCGGTGCAGCACCTCGATGGGGTCTTCGAGGGTCACGATGTTCACGGCCTGCGTGGCGTTGACGTGGTCGAGCAGACTGGCCAGCGTGGTGGTCTTGCCGCTGCCGGTGGGGCCGGTCACCAGGATCAGGCCGCGTTCGTGCTCGGCGAGCTGGTTGAAGGTCTGCTCGGGCAGGCCCAGCTGCGCGAAGGTCGGAATGGGCTTGTCCTCGATCACGCGCATGATCAGGCTCACGCTGCCGCGCTGGAAATAGGCGTTCACGCGGAAGCGCGCCACCCCCGCGAGCCCATAGGCGAAGTCGGCCTCGCGGCGCTCGAGGAAGGTGTCCCACATCTCGGGGCGGGGCATCATCTCGCGGGCGAAGTTGGCGACATGCTCGGGCGCCAGCCGGGTCTCGCCGAAGCGCCGGATCTCGCCGCTGATGCGGCCGGCCGGCGGCCCACCCGCACGCAGGTGAATATCGCTGGCCCCTTCCCGGACCAGCGCCGACAGCAAACCGTTGAGGACGCTCATAGGCCTTCACGCTACGCGCCGGAGTCTTACAGGTTTATGCGTGCCTGTCTGCGCCCGGGATGGCTGCCGGTCAGCCGCCGGCGGCCGGGGCGGGCGCGGCGTTGCGGTTCACGGCCAGCTCGATGTACCCCTCGATCAGGTGGATGATCACCGGGTTGTGCGTATGAACACCGTGCGGCTCGCCCGGCTGGCCTGCCCCGATGAAGTGGGCGATGAGGGCCGCCTCGCCGTCGCGCGCCAGCAAAAAAGCGACCTGACCCAGCGCGGCGATTTCGGGCAGACCGCGCAGGTCGGCACGCAGGAGCTTGACCCCACGCGGCGTGAGGTGTTCGAGCCGGTCGGCCAGTTCGGGGTCGCCCGCCATATACACGCTCTGGCGGGCATTCAGAATCAGGTCCTCGGCCAGGCTGCGCATCGCCGCGTCGCCGTACAGGTGGTATACGGCCTCGGGTGCGGGGTCGGGCGTGAGGCGTGAGAGGTCGCGATCAAGCGCCGAGAGCCGGTCGTCGAAGGACCGCCGCGAGCGGGCCAGATACTCCCGCGCCGACAAGGGCGCGTATTCCAGGGGGTTCTGGCCCATCTTGGCAGCCAGCCCCCGGCCCTCCAGGCGTTCGAGGGTCTCGTAGATTTTGGGCCGGGGAATACCCGCCTGCCGCGCCACCCGTGCGGGTACGGCCCGGCCGAGCGCCAGCAGGGCAGTGTAGGCGCGCGCCTCGTACTCGGTCAGGCCCAGCGCCTGAAGGTGGATCACGGCACTCATGTACCCCGCAGCATAAAGGATTTAGGCCCTGGGAGGCGGAGGCTGCCTAATAAGCCGTAAGAGACTGGATGGGACGGGCCGGTCCTCTCGGCCGCACCCACCGAGGTAGCGTGACTCAAATGAGGCAGAACTGAGATTTCAGCTGTGCTATCTGTGATTTGTATGAAGAAGATGATGCTTCCACTTTCCCTGATCGCTGCCCTCTCGCTGGCGTCCTGCGCACCGAAATACACCCAGGCCACCGCCCGGCCAGTCACGGACCTGAACTGTGCCGAGATCAAGGACGAGCTGGGCAAGCTCGCCAGCATCCGCGCCGAAGCCGAGTCGAAGAAAGGCGTGAGCAAGGAAAATGTCCTGTTCGCGCTTTTCTTCTGGCCAGGCATCGTGTTCAACGAGGTCGACAACCGCGACGTCATCACCAAGGTCGATACCCGCACGGCTGAGCTGGTCAAGGCGCAGTCGGCCAAGAGCTGCCCGGCGAACTGAGCAGGCCGTCGGCGGGCGGACAGTCCGTCCCCGAGTTGGACAGGCTCACCGCCCCCCGCAGGCAAGGGGGGAACCCGTTCGGGCAGCCCGGCAGCCGGCAACGGCCTGTTCAGGCCGACGGCCCGCTTCACGCCCCGTCCCAGGCCCATCCGGCGCTCCGCAGGGCCTATCCGGGGCGGCCTGAAGCAGCCAGCCGTGCGCACGCCTTCACTGGGCAGGCGCGAATTTTCCTGGCTGTCCCCTTCAGCATCCGGTTGAGGACCGTCAGGGACCGCCACCCGGCGCAGCCCGGCGAAAGTGCACCATGATGGTGCAGAACTGGGTGTTTGGACCATACTGGCCGTCATGACTGCTTCCGGCATTTCCCACACGCGCGGCGAGGTCGAACGCGACACGCTGGTGCGCTGGCTGAACGAATACCTGGGCGTGGGCCGCCTGCCCGACCCCAGCCTCAACGGGCTGCAGATTCAGGGCACCGAGACCGTGCGCCGGGTGGCCGCGAGCGTGGACACCAGCATCAACACCCTGCGGGCCGCCGCCGACGCGGGCGCCGACCTGCTGCTGGTCCACCACGGGCTGTTCTGGGGCCGCCCCCTGGCCCTGACCGGCCCGCACCACGAGCGCGTGCGTACGGCGATGATGGCCGACCTGAACCTCTACGCCGCCCACATTCCCCTCGACGCCCACCCCGAGGTCGGCAACAACGCCATGATCGCCGGCGCGCTGAGCCTCCAGAACCGCGTGCCCTTCGGCGACTGGCAGGGGCACAAGATCGGCGTGGCGGGCGAACTGCCCTTCGAGCAGAGCCTCCAGGACTTCGCCGACCGCATCCAGAAACTGACCGGCGAGATCTGCCTCGTCCACGGCGGAGGCATTCCGACCGTGCGCCGGCTGGGCATCCTGTCGGGCAGCGGCGCAGGCAGCGTGCCCGAGGCCGCCGCGATGGGCCTGGACACCCTGCTGACCGGCGAACCCGAGCACAAGTTCTTCCACGAGGCCTTCGAGTACGGCGTGAACGTGGTGTACGCCGGGCACTACGAGACCGAGGTCTTCGGCGTGCGGGCGCTGGCCGCCCGGCTGGAAGAGGAGTTCGGCCTGCCCTGGCAGTTCCTGAACTTCCCCACCGGCCTGTGACCCCTCCCGCACCGGGCCTCTTCCTGACCTTCGAGGGCCCGGAGGGCGCGGGCAAGAGCACCCAGCTCGCGGCGCTGGTGCGCCGGCTGCGCGCGGCGGGCCACACGGTCACCGAGACGCGCGAGCCGGGCGGCACCCTGCTGGGCACGGAGGTGCGCCGGGTGGTGCTGGACCCGGCGCTGGAGATGGGGCCGCTGCCCGAATTCCTCCTGTACTCGGCCAGCCGCGCCCAGCTCGTGGCCGAGGTGATCCGGCCGGCCCTGGAGCGCGGCGAGGTCGTGGTGTGCGACCGCTACGCCGACTCCACGCTGGCCTATCAGGGGTATGGGCGCGGGCTGGACCTGGGCTTTCTGGAGCGCGTGACGCAGGAGGCGACCGGCGGTCTGCGCCCCGACCTGACGGTCCTCCTCGACCTCGATCCGGCGCTGGGGCTGGCCCGCGCGGCCCGGCGCGGCCAGCCCGACCGGCTGGAGCGCGCCGACCTCGCCTTTCACACCCGCGTCCGTGAGGGGTTTCTGGCGCTGGCGGCCGCCGAGCCCGGGCGCGTTCTGGTAATGGACGCCACTCGGCCGGAAAACGACCTGTCGGCCGACATCTGGACTGCGGTCGCGGCGCGGCGGCGCCCCGCTCCTGCCTGAGCAGCGGCCCTCAGTTGCCGCGCGCCCGGCCTGCGCCGGTGGTGGCCCCCTCGGCCTTCAGGCCCGGCAGCCGGACCTCGAACAGGGTGGGCCAGCGCTTGCCGGTCAGGAGCAGGGTGCCGCGCTCGGGCACGAAAGCGATGCCGTTCGCCACGTCGTCGAAGGTCATGCCGGTGCTCCGGCTGCTGACCTCGCGGGTCAGGGCCGACACGTCAATCCAGGCCGTGACCTTGCCGGTCGCCGGGTCGATCCGCGCGATGCGGTCGGTGAGCCAGATGTTGGCGTAGAGGCTGCCCTGCACGTATTCCAGCTCGTTGAGGTTGCGCACCGGCTGACCCTGGTCCGTGACGGTCAGGCGCTTCTGGACGGCGAAGGTGCGGGGGTCGCGCCACACGAGTTCGGGGCTGCCACTGCCCATGATCAGGCTCTTGCCGTCGGTGGTGATGCCCCAGCCCTCGCCCTGGTAGCGGTAGCGCCCGGTCTCGCGCAGGGTCACGGCGTCGAGGGCGAAGGCCACGCCGTCCTTCCAGGTGAGGTGATAGGCCGCGCCGTTCAGGACCGTCACGCCCTCGCCGAATGCACCTGCCAGGGGCGTGGGGACCTCGCGCTGGGGCCGCCCCGTCTTGAGGTCCACGCGGCGCACGCCCGAGACGCTGCTGCCCTCGACCTCGCCGGTACTCTCGATGTAGGTACCGCCGCCGAGATATTGCAGGCCCTCGGTAAAGGCGTCCGTGGCATGGGGATAACGGGCGACGACCATGGGCGTCAGCACCGGCGTGCGGCCGGCCTGGGCCGGGGCAGGCGGGGCCGCCTCGGGCTTGGCGGCGCAGGCCGGGACGAGGGTCAGGGCACCGGTCACCAGAAGGACGCTGCACAGGAGGGTCGGGGCGGGAACACGCATCTGTGCCTATGGTACGGGCAAGGGCCGCCGCCGCGCGCCGGGCGGCATTGAGCCGGACTTCAGCCCCCCTTGAGACGGGCGTCAGCTTTGGCTTGAGAAAGCCCTAAGCCCCGGCCCACCCGCCCGGCCGGGCGCGCCCTTAGGGTGAGGCATGGCGATTCTCCGGGACATCATGACGCAGGACCTCAGCACGGTGGACAGCGGCGCGACCCTCAAGGAAGCCGCCAGCCTCATGCGGGAACAGGACATCGGGAACGTGCTGGTCATGGACGGCCAGACCCTGCGCGGCATCCTGACCGACCGCGACATCGTGGTGCGCGCCGTGGCCTACGGGCACGACCTGGGCAGCCCCGTGACCGATTACGCCACGGGAGACGTGCTCACGCTGGACGCCGGCACCGCAGTCGAGGAGGCGGCGCGCACCATGTCGGACCGGCAGGTGCGCCGCGTTCCCGTGACCGAAGGTGACCGGGTGGTGGGCATCGTGAGTCTCGCCGACCTCGCCGTGCGCGCCTCTTCCGAGGAAGGTGCGGCCGCGCTGGAAGGCATCAGCCAGCCGACCGTCTGAGGGAGGGGCGGCCCCGCTCCCGGTGGGGGCAGGGCCTCGGGACCGGACCTTCGTTCAGGACCGGTCCGAGTACTCCCTACTTGTACCGCACGAGTTCGATGGAGGTGGGCGGCGATCCCACCGTCGACTTGACGTTGCCGACCCCCTCGGCCACCCAGGTCGTGCTGCGGGTCGGCGGCGTGTCGAGTTTCTGACCCGCAGCCGTGATCTTGGTGGTCGTCGTGGACTCGATCTTGAAGGCGGTGAAGGTCCCGGCCGGCACCTTCACCTTCTCGCGCCCCACGACCTTCAGCGTGATGTTGGTTTCGTTGCGCATGGGTTGCCCCTGCACCGTGCCCACCAGGGTCACCCCGGAGCTCCAAGTGGTGCCGACGGCGAGCCGGGGCGGCTGCGTCACGCCGCGCGTGGTCAGCGAGGTGACCTTGAGGCCCGGCGTGGACACGCTCGGGGAACCGGTCACGCCGTTCGGCCCACACTTGAAGGCTGCCGTCACCGCGTTGCCCCCTATGGTCGTGGTGACCTTGAAGCCCTGCGCCGTGACGGCGCTCATGGTCTCGGTATAGGCGAGCTTCTGCCCGGCGACGGTGCCCTGGTAGCTGCGGGTCAGGCCTTCACGCACGGGGTAATACGGCGAGGAACAGGCGGCCTGGGCCGTACCGGTCGCCAGGACCGTACCCAGCAGCGCGGGCAGCAGACGGAATAGGGTTCGCTGGAACATCTTCAACCTCCTGGATGAGGGAAAGCGGGCGAGGTGCAGGGGCCAGTGTGCCACAGGGGCGGCCCGTCCGGGGCCAGGGATGAGGCCAGCCTCGACGGAGCGCGGGGGGCCGGAGACAACAGTCTCTCCGGCCCCCCGCGCCTCCCCCATTCACTTGTCCTGCAACTCGCGCAGCTTGCGGTACAGCTCTTTTTCCTCGTCGCTGGGCTGGGCAGGCACGGTCACGTTCAGGCGTACGTACAGGTCCCCGCGCGTACCGTCCTTCTTGGGCCAGCCCTGGCCGCGCAGACGCATCCGGCGCCCGCCACTGCTGCCGGGCGGCACGGTGAGGTTGCCGGCCGCGCCGCCGATGGTCTGTACCTTCACGTCGCCGCCCAGCGCCGCCACGGGCGCGGGCACGTCGATGCTGGTGCTGAGGTTGTCGCCGTCGAGATCGAAGCGGGCGTCTTCGAGCACGCGGATGGTCAGCAGCACGTCGCCGCCCCCCGGTCCCTGCCCGGCGAGGCGCAGCCGGGCGCCGTCGCGGGTCCCGGCAGGCACGCGCAGGCTCAGGCGCTTGCCGTCCACGTTGATGACCTCGTCGGAGCCGCCGAAGGCTTCCTGCAAGGTCACCTGCAACTCGCCCTCCACATTCTGCACAAAGCGCCGTCCCTGGCCCGCGCCGCCGATGCCGCCGCCGAGCAGGTCTTCGAGGTTGACCCCCGCGCCGCCCGGAAAGCCGCCCGCACCTGCGAAGCCGCCGCCCCGCCGCCCGGCCTGCCCGAACAGACCCTGAAAGAAGTCCGAGAACTGCGAGGGGTCGAAGCCCCCGAAGTCCGCGCCCTGGGCGCCGCCCGCGCCGCCGGGATACGCGCCGGGCGGCACCTGCCCCGAGTGGCCGTACTGGTCGTACAGCTTGCGTTTCTCGGGATCGTTGAGGACCGCGTAGGCCTCACCGATCTCCTTGAAGCGCTCGGCCGACTTCTCGTCGCCCTGGTTCTTGTCGGGGTGGTACTGCTTGGCGAGCTTGCGGTACGCCGTCTTGATGTCGGCGTCGGACGCGCCCCTGGACACGCCCAACACGTCGTAATAGTCCTTGTAGGCCATGCGGTGCCTCCTGTG
Source organism: Deinococcus gobiensis I-0 (assembly GCF_000252445.1). GTDB lineage: Bacteria > Deinococcota > Deinococci > Deinococcales > Deinococcaceae > Deinococcus > Deinococcus gobiensis. Next base: position 2,794,689 of record NC_017790.1, read on the forward strand.
GGGGAGCGGAAAAAGAGCGGGGTCCGGGTCAGGCGGGGGGCGAGAGCTTGTTCATGGCCGCGCGCAGGTCGTAGGCCTGGGCGATGCTCAGGGCCGTGTGGCCCTGGGGGTCGGTGACGCCCGGGTCGGCCCCGTGCGCGAGCAGCAGGTCGAGCAGATCGGTGCGCGGCGCGCGGCTGCGGCTCCGGTAGGCGCGGCCCTCCACGTCCACGGCGTGCAGCAGCGGCGGCCAGTAGCGCCCGTCGTCGGCGTCGGCTCCGCGCCGCAGCAACTCGGCCACCACGCCGGGTTCGTAGTCGCCCTCGCCGGGGTGCGACTGTTCGATGGCGCGGTTCAGCAGCGGCATCGTCTCCTCGGCGGGCCAGAAGTTCACGTCCTGCACGGCGGCCAGCGTGGGCAGAACGTAGGTGTTCAGGTTCACGGCGTTCTGCGGCACGTGCCGCAGCATCCAGGCCAGCGCCCCGTGCAGGCGCGTCTGGGACACGCCGGTCGGGTCGGGCACCTGCCCGCGCTTGAGGGCGTCGATCACCGGGTTGGCGTCCTCGCGCCGGGCAAGGCGCACGTACTCAGTCTCGACCTGCTCGCGCGCCCAGGGGGTCTTGCGCAGGAACTTCAGGCTGCTGACCACGCTGGGGTCGCGCTGAAAGCAGCGCACCGGAATGCGCCGCGCCAGTTCTTCCCAGCCGTACTCGGCGTGCAGGTGGCGCACGACCTGTTCGAGCGTGACGCCGGGGGGCAGCGGCGCGGCGGGCCGGCCGTCCCCTGCTGAGGGCCGGCGTCGCTCGCCCTGGCGGCCCCTCGTCACGGCTGGATCATCCCTTGCGGCTCACGACCACGCGGGCCGGGCGCACGAGGCGGTCGCCCATGCGGAAACCCACCTGGTAGACCTGCACGATCACGTCGTCGGCGTCGCCGTCCACCACTTGCAGGGCCTCGTGCCACTGCGGGTCGAAGGCCTCGCCTTCCTTGCCGGTCGCTTCCAGGCCCAGGGCCGCGAAGGTGTTCAGTACGCGGTTCTGCACCGCCTGCACGCCGGGGATCAACTTGGCGGGGTCGCCGCTGCCCATCGTCACGGCGCGGTCGAGGTCGTCGTACACGGGCATGAGCTGCTCGGCGGCCTTCGCGACCCCCTGGCCCTGCGCGGCGGCCACGTCCTGGCCCATGCGGGTGCGGTAGCTCTCGAAGTCGGCGGCGAGGCGGCCCAGGCGGCCGCGCAGGTCGGCGTTCTCCTTTTCCAGCTCGTCCACGCGCTCCAGCTTGCCCATCATCTCCTGCACCTGGGCGAACATGTTCTCGTCCATGCCGGGAAAGCCCGCTTCCTCGGCGTCCTCGGCCATGTTGTCATTTTCCGGGCTGCTGTCGAGTTCGGTGCCCTCGGCGTCCACCGTCTTGCCGCGCTGGCGGGTGAACTTGAGGTTTTCCTGTTCGGTACCGGTGGTTTCGGCAGCGTCGGTCTGGGGCGTGCCCTGCTGATCGTCCTTGGTCATATCCTTGCCTCGCCTTCTGAACATGGCTTAAAGATAGGGGGAGAGGGGCGAATAGGCCGTCCTCTCCCCTGCGGGTCGTGTGTTGTCCGGCGCGCGTTGCTCCGCCTCCGGGTCCGGCGCTCATGGCTGGACCCGGAAGCCGGAACATTACTCGGCGGGCTTGAAGTCCGCGTCGATCACGTCGTCGTCGGCCTTGGGCTGGCCCTGGGCGCCGGCCTGGGGCTGGCCCCCTTCCTGGCCCGCCTGGTTGGCGGTCATGAAGGTCCGCAGTTCCTCTTCGAGGTTCTTCTGGGCACTGGTGATCTTGGCGTCGTCGTCGCTGCGCACGGCTTCCTCGGCCTCGTCGGCGGCGGCCTTGAGCTTGTCCTTGGCGTCCTGAGGGGCCGACGCGTTCTCCTCGATCTGGCCCAGGGCCTGGACGCGCAGGCTGTCGAGGTTGTTGCGCTTCTCGACCTTCTCGCGGCGCTGCTTGTCGGCGGCGGCGTTCTGCTCGGCTTCCTGCACCATGCGCTCCACGTCGCCCTTGTCGAGGGTGGTCGTGTTCTCGATGCGGATGCTGGCTTCCTTGCCGCTGGTCTTTTCACGCGCCGAGACGTTCAGGATGCCGTTGGCGTCGATGTCGAAGGTCACTTCGATCTGTGGGCGGCCGGCCGGCATGGGCGGAATGCCTTCGAGCTTGAAGCGGCCCAGGGACTTGTTGTCGCTCGCCATCGGGCGCTCGCCCTGGAGTACGTTGATCTCCACGCCGGGCTGGTTGTTCTCGGCGGTGGTGTAGATCTCGGTCTTCTTGGCGGGCACGGTGGTGTTGCGGGTGATCATCGGCGCGATCATGCCGCCCTTGACTTCCACGCCCATCGTCAGCGGGGTCACGTCCACGAGCACGATGTCGCCCAGGCTGGAGTCGCCCTGGATGATACCGGCCTGCACGGCGGCGCCGAGCGCCACGGCCTCGTCGGGGTTGACCGACTCGTTGGGCGTCTTGCCGATGATGTCCTGCACGATGCGCTTGACGGCCGGGATCCGGGTCGAGCCGCCCACCAGGATCACTTCGTCGATGCCGCTCTTGTCGAGCTTGGCGTCGTCCAGAGCGCGCTGCACCGGCTCACGCACGCGGCGCAGCAGGTCGGCGGTGAGTTCCTCGAACTTGGCGCGCGACAGGGTGCGCTCCAGGTGCATGGGGGTGCGGGTTTCGGGGTCGAAGGTGATGAAGGGCAGGCTGATGGTCGTTTCCGACGCGCTCGACAGGTCGATCTTGGCCTTTTCCGAGGCCTCGATCAGGCGCTGGAGGGCCTGCTTGTCCTTGCGCAGGTCGAAGTTGTGCTCCTTCTGGAACTCGCCCGCGAGCCAGTCCACGATGCGCTGGTCGAAGTCCGCGCCGCCCAGGTGCGTGTCGCCGCTGGTGGACTTCACTTCGAAGACGCCGTCGCCCAGTTCGAGGATGGTCACGTCGAAGGTGCCGCCCCCCAGGTCAAAGACCAGGATGGTCTCGTTGCCCTTACGCTCCAGGCCGTAGGCCAGCGCGGCGGCGGTCGGCTCGTTGATGACGCGCAGCACGTTCAGGCCCGCGATCTCGCCCGCCTGACGGGTCGCCTCGCGCTGCGAGTTGTCGAAGTACGCGGGCACGGTGATGACCACGTCCTTGATGCTCGTGCCCAGCTTGGCGCTGGCGTCCGCGACCATCTTGCGCAGAACCTCGGCGCTGACCTGCTCGGGGGCGAGGTCCTGGCCATTGACTTCGATGCGCACGCTGCCGCCGGGGCCTTCCTTGACCTTGAAGGGGCTGCGGCCCGCTTCCTCGCGCACCTCGTCCCAGCGGCGGCCGATGAAGCGCTTGACTTCGAACAGGGTCGCGCCGGGGTTCAGCGCAGCCTGACGGCGGGCGATCTGGCCGACGAGGCGCTCGTCGCCCTTGTAGGCCACGACGGAGGGGGTGGTGCGCGCGCCCTCGGCGTTCACGATCACTTCGGGACGGCCGCCTTCCATGACGGAGATGACGGAGTTGGTGGTGCCCAGGTCGATACCGACTGCTTTAGCCATGTGTCTGACTCCTTGAGAGAGGGGAATATGCCGCCCGGAGGGCAGCTGTTCTGAACTGCAACTAGCATAGGCCCACAGTTCCCTGGAGTCAATAGACTTGAGTGCATTGCGCTCAAGTTTAAGGGTGCCTCAAGGTGTGGCTGGAGGCGCGCGGTCCTACCGCTCCTCCCCGGTCCGTCAGCGCCGGGCCTCCTCTTGCGCGTCTTGCCCTGAATCACTCGCCCGGTTGCCCCTGGCCCCTTCACGCCAGGGTGCGCCCCCCGTTGACCGCGAAAGTCTGGCCCGTGACGAAGCCGGCCGCCGGGGACGCGAGGAAGGCGACCATCTCGGCCACGTCCTGCGGCACGCCCTGGCGGCCCAGGGGCACGGCGGCCACGTAGGCGGCGCGGCCTTCGGGGCCGTCGCCCTCGTGGCGCTCGACCGGCACCCAGCCCGGCGCGACGAGATTCACCGTGACCTGCGACGGCCCCAGTTCGGTGGCCCACGACCGCGTCAGGCCCAGCATGGCCCCCTTGGCGGCGACGTAGTGCCCGAACTCGGCGTTGCCCAGGTCCACGACCTCGCTGCCGATATTGATGATCCGGCCGCGTCCCCCCGCCGCGCGCAGGTCGCCCAGGCAGGCCTGGAGCAACAGCAGCGGCGCCTTGACGAAGAACACGAGCTGGTTCAGGTGATCATCCCAGGTCTGCTGCTCCAGGGGCATCATCGGCTGCGGGCCGGTGGCGTTGTTGACCAGGACCGTCACCGGCCCCAGGGCCGCACGCACCGCCTCTATGCCCGCGCGCACCGCCGCCCCGTCGGTCACGTCGAAGGCGAAGGCCTGCGCGCGCCCGCCCGCCGCCACGATCTCCTGGGCCACGCGCCCCGCCCCGGNATGGTCGTGGGCATAGTTGACGGCCACCGGCCAGCCGTCGGCGGCCAGCCGCAGGGCCATCGCGCGGCCCAGCCCCCGCGACGCGCCCGTCACGAGGGCGCAGCCGGAGGCCGGAGAAAGCGGAGGGGCAGGGTCGCTGGGCAGGGTCATGGGCTCCATGCTGCCACGCGCGGGACGGGGGCCACCCCCTGCCCCCACAGAAGTCCAGACTTTGCCGCCTGCGTCCCACTTGCGCGCCCCCGGGCGGGCCTACACTGGGGCATGAACCTCCTGCACAACCGGTGGACCCGGGCGACATGAGCACCCCCCGGGGCAAGTGGACATGGGGCTGGGGCCTGCTCGCGGCGGCGGGCGTCCTGCTGGTCGGCGTGGCCCTCTTCTCGCCGCGTGGCCGGGGCGACGAGCTGTCCCTGACGGCCTTTACCGACGCGCTGCGCCGGGGCCAGGTCGAAACGGCCGTCATCACCTATCAGAACGGCACCGCCCAGATCGAGGGACGGCTGCGCGCCGGGGCCGCGGCCGGTGGGGCGGCCCCGGCCACCTCAGCGGGCAGCGGCGGGCAGGCCGCCCAGGGAGGCGACTACCGCACCCGCACGTTGCCCGCCGACCCGGCCATCGGCCTCGCCTCGCTTCAGGCGGCGGGGGTCAGCGTGACCTACGCCCCGGCGTCGCGCCTCAACGTCCTGACGCTCATCAGCGGGCTGCTGACCCTGGCCCTCATCGGCGGGCTGGTCATGCTGCTCATGCGCCGCAGCTCGGGAGGCACCGACGCCGCCGGACAGTTCGGGAAGTCGAAGGCGGCGATCATCAGCGAGGGGCAGATCAAGCTGACCTTCGCGGACGTGGCGGGCTGCGACGAGGCCAAGCAGGACCTGCAGGAAGTCGTCGACTTCCTGCGCCAGCCCGAGAAGTACCACCAGCTCGGTGCCCGCATCCCCCACGGCGTCCTGCTCGTCGGCCCCCCCGGCTCCGGCAAGACCCTGCTCGCCAAGGCCGTCGCCGGTGAAGCCAAGGTCCCCTACTTCTCCATCTCCGGCTCGGATTTCGTCGAGATGTTCGTCGGTGTGGGCGCCGCCCGCGTCCGCGACCTCTTCGAGCAGGCGCGCAAGAGCGCGCCCTGCATCGTCTTCATCGACGAGATCGACGCCGTGGGGAGAAAACGCGGCATGAACCTCCAGGGCGGCAACGACGAGCGCGAACAGACCCTCAACCAGCTCCTCGTCGAGATGGACGGCTTCGGTTCGGGGCAGGAGGTCATCATCCTGGCCGCCACCAACCGCCCCGACGTCCTCGACGCCGCCCTGCTGCGCCCGGGCCGCTTCGACCGCCAGGTGGTCGTGGACGCCCCCGACGTGCGGGGGCGCGAACAGATCCTGCGCATCCATGCCCGCAAGAAGCCGCTCGACGTGACCGTGGACCTCGGGGTCGTGGCCCGCCGCACCGCCGGGATGGTGGGCGCAGACCTGGAGAACCTGCTGAACGAGGCGGCGCTGCAGGCGGCGCGCGAGGGGCGCAGCCGCATCGTGGGGCGCGACGTGGACGAGGCGCGCGACCGCGTGCTGATGGGCCCGGAACGCCGCAGTCTGGTGGTGCGCGAGGCCGACCGCAAGGTCACCGCCTACCACGAGGTCGGCCACGCCCTCGCCGCACAGCTCCTTCCCCATTCGGACAAGGCGCACAAGCTGACGGTCGTCCCGCGTGGCCGCAGCCTCGGCTCGGCGCTGTACACGCCCGAGGACCGGATGCACCACACCCGCTCGGCGCTGCTCGACCGCATCTGCGTGGCGCTGGCGGGGCACGCCGCCGAGGACATCGTCTACGGCGAGGTCACGACCGGCGCAGCGAACGACTTCCAGCAGGCGACGGGCATCGCGCGGCGCATGATCACCGAATGGGGCATGAGCGAGGTCGGGCAGCTCGCGCTGGCGCAGGACAGCGGCAACTATCTGGGCTTCGGCCCGCAGGCCGCCGCCTACAGCGACCACACCGCCGCGCAGATCGACGCCGAGCTGAGCCGCATCCTGAACGGCGAGTACGCGCGCGCCGTGGCGCTGCTGGGCGAACATGTCCATGTCCTGCACCGCCTCACGGACGCCCTGATCGCCCGCGAGAGCCTCAGCGGCGAGGACGTGCAGCAGGCGCTGGCGGGCGGCCTGCTCGACAAACCCGGCAGCGCTGGCCGTGAGGACGACGACCCGCCCGCGCCGGTGGGCCTGCAACCCACCCCGGCCTGAGAGGCCCTCCGGAGCGGCGCCACCTTCCAATTTCCGCTCAAGACCGCTCCCACCCGCGCCGGACCCTGCCTCCCTACCTTGGGGCATGGTCCGGTTTCTGCGGGTAATGACGGCGCTGGCGCTGTGTGCGGCGGGCGGATCGTCCGGGCAGGATGCGGGACTGTGGCCGGCGCCTCTGCCGCCCGTGACCGCGCCCGCCACGCAGCCCCGGCTCCTGGACCTGAAAGTGAGCGCCGACCCGCCCCCCGTCCCGGGCGTGCGGGTCCAGGTCCACGGGGGCGCGCTGCTGGGCCGCGTCCTGGACAACGGCGTGCGCGTCTGGCAGGGCGTGCCCTACGCCGCGCCCCCGACCGGCGAGCGGCGCTGGCAGCCCCCGCAGCCCCCCGCCCCCTGGACCGGCCTGCGCGCCGCGACCGCGCCGGGCGACGTCTGCCCGCAGCCCATGTCCCAGATGCCCGGCGACGGCCGCAGCGGGCTTCGCGGGGCCGAGGACTGCCTGTTCCTGAACGTGTACGCCCCGCCCCTGCCGAACACCGGCCGCGCCCCGCGCACGCCGGTCATGGTGTGGCTGCACGGGGGGTCCTTCCGCAGCGGGGCGGGCAGCGACTACGCCGCCGAGGTCCTGGCGCGCGAGCAGGGCGTGACCGTCGTGACCCTCAACTACCGCCTGGGGGCGCTGGGATTTCTGGCGGCCCCCGCCCTGACGGACGCCACGGGCAGCAGCGGCAACTACGGCCTGATGGACCAGCAGGAGGCCCTGCGCTGGGTGCGGCGCAACGTCGCGGCCTTCGGGGGCGACCCCCGCAACGTCACGGTCTTCGGAGAGTCGGCCGGGGCCATGAGTCTGTGCGCGCAGCTCGCCTCGCCGCTGTCGCGGGGGCTGTTCGCGCGCGCCATCCTCCAGAGCGGGCCGTGTACGCCGCAGGGCATCACCACGCCCCTGAGCGAAGCCCTGAACACCGGCAGCGCCTATGCCCGCGCGCTGGGCTGCGCGCCCCAGGACGCCGCGTGCCTGCGCGCCGTGCCGGCCGGGCGACTGCTGGACGTGCCGGTCCCGGGCCGCCGGGTACCGGGCGCGGTGGACCTCCCGATGGTCTCGGGCGACCGCGTACTGCCCCGCGCCCCCGCCGACGTGTTCGCGGCGGGCGAGGGCCTGCGGGTACCGGTGCTGCTGGGCACCAACCGCGACGAGGGCACGCTGTTCGTGGCTCCGGTGGCGGAGGCCGGGCAGGACCTTCCGCTGTGGCAGTTCTGGGGGGTGGTCGCGCTGCTCGAACGCTGGGACGCTCCGCGCGCCCTGGCGAGCTACCCGGCGGGCGGCGGCACGGTGGGGGACACCGCCGCCTCGCTCGTGACCGACAGCCTCTTCGCCTGCCCGGCCAGTGATCTCGCGGCCGACCTCGCCCGCACCGCGCCGGTCTACACCTACGAATTCCGCGATCCCGCCCCGCCGCTGGACCTCGCGCCGACCGCCAGCGTGCCTCGCTACGGGGCCTCGCACGCCTCCGAACTGGTCAGCGTGTTCGGCACGCGCCTCGCCGGACTGGCCGACCCCGCCCGTTTCACGGCCCCGCAGGCCGACCTCGCCCGCAGCATCCGCACCTACTGGGCCAACTTCGCGCGCCGGGGCGATCCCAACGGGCCAGGGCTGGCCCCCTGGTCCCCCTACGATCCCGAGAACGGTCGGGTCATGGGCCTCGCCCCACAGGCGACCGGCGAGTTCGCGGGCTTCCGGCAGGCGCACCGCTGCGGCCTGTGGGACCGCCTCGCCTCGCGCTGAAACCCTGCGGGAGCCGCCCGGAGTCGCGGTTCCCCCTTGCGCTCAGAAGTCGGTCGCCTCGCCGGGCTTGAGGATGCGGGCCTCGACACCGCGCTTCTGGGCCTCGGCGCGGAAGACCTCGGGGTCGCCGGTCAGCACCGGGAAGGTGCCGTAGTGCATGGGCACGGCGAACCTGGGCTTCAGAAGGTCCAGGCAGCGCGCGGCTTCTTCCGGCCCCATCGTGAAGTGGTCGCCGACCGGCAAGAAGGCCACGTCCAGCCCGCGCTCCCCGATGAGGGCCATGTCCGAGAACAGGCAGGTGTCGCCCGCGAAGTACAGCCTCTGCCCCCCGAACTCGATGACGAGCCCGGTCGGCATTCCGCCGTAGGTGCCGTCGGGAAACGACGAACTGTGCCATGCCGGGGTCAGGGTCACGCTGCCCCAGGGCGCGCGGTAGGTGCCGCCGATGTTCATGCCGACCGCGCCCTGCGCCCCGTGCTTCTGGGCGTAGCCGCCGATCTCGGCCGTGGCGATGATGGGCACGCCCGCCTTGCCGAAGTCCAGGGCGTTGCCCCAGTGGTCGCCGTGCGCGTGGCTGACCAGCACGGCGTCGAGTTTCCAGCCCAGCGCCTCCTGCAGGGGCACGGGGCACACGGGGTTGCCCTCGATGAAGGGGTCGAGCAACAGGGCGTGGTCGCCGCTGCGGAGCAGGAACGCGCTCTGGCCGAGGAATCTGACATTCACGGACATGCCCGCAGTATGGCGCGCGCCGCGCGGCCGCCGCGCCCCGCCCCTGACGGTTCAGGTTTTGCTCAAGACCGCGCCGGAGGGGGCCGGCGCCGCGCCTCACGGGACTGCGGAAAGCGCCCGTATAGTGGAAAGGCCCGCCGCGCCCCGCCCCCGCCCCCAAGGAGTCTTCCCCCGTTGCCTGCGCTGTCCCTCGGCCCCGTCAGCCCCCGTGACCTGCTTGATGTCCTGCTGGTCACCACGCTGGTGTACCAGGGGTACAAACTCGTGGTGGGGACCCGCGCGGTGAACGTGCTGCGCGGCATCCTGGTCTTTGCCGGGGTGTGGGGCGCGGCGCAGGTTTTGGGACTGGTCACGCTGAGCACACTGCTGGGGCGCGCGGGCACGGTGGGACTGTTCGCGCTGGTCATCCTCTTTCAGCCCGAGCTGCGCGCCGCGCTGGAACGGGTCGGCCGCCCGCGCGGGCGCGAGGCCCAGAGCGGCGCGGCGCTGCAAGACCTCGCCCGCGCGCTCGAACGCCTCGCCGAGCGCAAGGTGGGCGCGCTGGTCGCCATCGAACGCAGCACGCCGCTGGGCGAGTACGCCGCGACCGGCGTGCGGCTCGACGCGGTGGTCAGTGCGCCCTTTCTGGAGGCGCTGTTCGCCCGGAACGCGCCGCTGCACGACGGCGGCGTGATTCTCCAGGGGTCGCGGGTGGTGGCGGCGGGCTGCCTCTTTCCGCTGCAACAGAGCGACGGCACCTACCGCCGCTACGGCACCCGCCACCGCGCGGCCATCGGCCTCTCGGAACTGACCGACGCCGTGGTCCTGATCGCCAGCGAGGAACGCGGCAGCATCCGCATCGCGCTGGGGGGCCGCCTGGGACCGGACCTCAACGGCAGCGAACTGCGCGAGCAACTGCGTACCCTGGTCTACGACTACGGCGGCCCGGCTTCGGCGCCCATCCCGGCGACGGCCAGACCGCCGGAAACGGGGCGCGGCACATGAGCGCCTCCGGTCCGGGCCAGACCCCCGGCCGCCTGCCCGAGTCGGTGCGGCGCTGGCTGCGCCCGGCCTACGTGTGGCGGCGGCTGACCCACAACCTGCTGCCCAAACTCGCGGCGCTGGCGGTCGCCTCGGTGCTGTGGTACGTGACGACCGGCGACCGGCGCGCCAACGTCGAGCAGGGCTTCGACGTGCCGGTGACGGTGCGCGACACCACCGGGGGCGACGAGCGCCGCGCGGTCGCCTCGCTGAACCCCGATACCGTGCGCGTGACCCTCTCGGGCCGCCCGGAGCGCCTGAGCGAACTGCGCGGAGCGAACATCGAGGCGGTGGTGGACGTGACCGGCGTGCCCGAGGGCGGCTTCAACCGCCCCGTGACGGTCACGGTCCCGGCCGGCACCACCCTGACCCGCCGCAGCCCCGAGCGCGTACAGGGTTCGGTCGAGACGCAGCTCTCGCGTACGGTCACGGTGACGCCCGGCGTCGTGCCGCTGGAGGACGGCAGCCTCCCGCGCTACGCGACCTCGCCCGCCGACGTGATCCTGTCGGGGCCGAGCCGCGCCGTGACCACCGTGACCCGCGTCGTGACCACGCCCACGGCCCTGCAACCCGGCGAGTCCCGCGAGGTGCGGCTGCTGGCCCTCGACGACCGGGGCCTGCCGGTCGAGAGCGTGCAGACCCGCCCGGCCAGCGTCACCCTGCGCCGCCAGGACCGGGGCGAGATACCCATCAAGACCCTGCGCGTCACCCTGAACAGCCCGCCCTCCGGGCTGCGTGTCACCTCGGCCACGCTGGAACCGGCCAGCGTGCGGGTGGTGGCCCCGCCCGCGCTGCTGGCCCGGCTGCGGGAGGTCGCCGGCCGCGTGACCTACCGGCCCGGCACCTCGGCGCTCACGGTGCAGCTCGACCTCCCCGAGGGCGCGCAGGCCCTCGACTCGGTCAGCGTGCGTCTGGTCGTCGAGCGTGTGCCGGGCGCCACACCGTCCAATTGATCCGGACCACGGACCGTTTTATGTGCACTGTATGAGAAGAGATTCAATCGCCGCCAGGGCCAACCGGACCGTGACTCCCAGAAGGAACTGGACTCACCTTATGGAATCATTTCCATGACCAGTCGGGTCTGTGCGCGTGGGGGCGCCGCCGTATACTGGCGATCATGTGGTCCGGAAAGGCTCTCAACTCCGCATGAACGTCGCGTTCCGGCTGCCCACGGTCTGGCCCTCACTGGGCGCATGGGAAGCGCGGGTCCGGCTGATGGTCCGGCCCCGACGTTTCGAACACGTTCAGCGCGTGGCCGTCCTCGCACGCCAGATCGCCGTCGCCAACCATCTGGACGACGGGCAGATCGAGCGCGCCTACGCGGCAGGCATCCTGCACGATATCGCCCGCGATCTGCCCGACGCGGAGCTGCTGCGGCTGGCGCCCCCCGAATGCGAGATCGATGCCCTGCACCCGCTGGCCCTGCATGGCCGCGCGGCCCGCACCCTGCTGGAACACTGGGGCTACCGTGACGAGGTGGTGCTGGAGGCCGTCGAGGACCACACGACCGGGCCGCGCGGCGGCAATCCGGTATCTGCGTGCGTCTATATCGCCGACGTGTCCGAGCCGGGCCGGGGCGTGAACGACGACATCCGCGAACTGGCGATGCACGACCTCGGCGCGGCCCTGAACCGCGCCATCGTCTCGAAGGTCACCTACCTCCAGGGCCGGGGCATCACGGTGCATCCGCGCACCCTGACCGCCTACCGCGCCCTGGAACCCGCCGGTTGCGCCGCCGTCGCTCCGGCCGAACCGGCGACCGGCACGACCATCCGCTTTCCGGCCCCGTCCCGGTTCTGAGGCCCGCTTCCACCTCCGGAGCCGCCCCGCCCTTCCTGACCGTCCGGGAAGTTCGGCGACGTTTGCCCCGGCCCCCCCGCGCTAAGGTGTCAAGCCACATTGACGCACTCTGACCCCCAGTCTCCCCTGCCTCCGAACGGCCCCCGACAGGCGGGCGCGGGCCGTCGCCCGCGCCGCTCGCACGCGCTGCTGCGCGCCGCACAGGCCTTCGGGCTGAGTCTCTCGGCGCTCGCGCTCGGCGGTTTCGCCCTGCTGGGTCAGCCCGGGACGGCCGCCCCCGTCGCCACGCTGCCGGGGCAGGCCCCACAATTCACGGTGCTGCTCGCCGGGCGCGACGTGATCTACTGCTACTACCGCCAGCCCTGCAAGAACCAGGACCAGCGCACCGGCCTCGTCCAGACCCCCAACACCGACACCCTGATGCTGGTCAAGGTGAGTGGCGACCGCGTGGACGTGCTGAACATCCCGCGCGACACGACGGTCGGCGAATTCAGCTGGCGTCAGTCGGCCGCCGCCCAGAAGGTGAACAGCAAGTACTGGTCCGGCGGCCCCGAGTCCCTGACCCGCGCCGTCGAGGAGATCACCGGCGAGCGGGTGGACTCCTACGTCATCGTGCGGACGGACTACGTGGCGCGGGTCATCGACGCGCTCGGTGGGCTGGACGTGAACGTGCCTGAACCCGGCATCGAGTGGGTGGATCAGGCGGCGGGCGTGAATCTCAAGCTCTCGCCGGGCAACCACCACCTCGGCGGCGATCAGGCGGTGCTGTTCCTGCGCGTGCGCAAGGGCTTCGGGGACGACTACGGCCGCATCGACCACCAGAAGCAGGCCCTGACGCAGCTCGCGGCCCGCCTCAAGTCGCCGCAGGGCCTCGCCGCGCTGCCGACGATTCTGGGCGGGGTGGGCAACGGCGTCGAGACCAACGTGGACCCCAACCTTCTGCCCTCGCTGCTGCCGCACCTGTCGGGCATGCGGCTACGCTTCGCCACGCTGCCCACCGACACCATCCGGGGCAGCTTCAATCTCGCGCCCGACCGCGAGCGTCTGGCCCAGGTGTGGGGCTCGGCCCCCGCGACGGCTGGGCAGAATGGAAGCGCCGCCGCCCGCCCAGCCCCCATCCGGGTTACTATTCAGGATGCCAGCGGCGCCGGCCTCGGCGAAGCGCTCGCCCGCGCCCTCGGGGTGCTGGGCTACGCGCAGGTCCGGGTGCAGAGTGCGCCGGCCAGCAGTGTCAGCAGTCAGGTGTTTACCCAACAGGACGTGGGGGCCGCCGAGACCCTCGCCGACCTGCTGGGCCTGCCGCGCCTTCAGGGCGAGCGTTTTCCGGTCGCGCCCGGCGAGGTGGGCATCCTGCTGGGTGCCGACGCCGCGCAGCAGCTCGCCGGCCTGAGCGCCTACCGGACCCCGACCACCCCGAACCCGACCCCCACCCAGACCCCCACGCCGGAGACCCCATGACCCCAGATTCCCAGACCCGACAGCAACTGCGCGCCATTGTGGACGCCGCGCGCGAGCGCCGCGCCGAGGACGTGACCGTGCTCGACCTGACGGGCGTGAGCAGCACCCTCGAATATTTCGTCATCTGCACCGCCACGGCGGGCCTGCAGCTCAACGCCGTGCAGGAAAACGTGCGTCAGAAGGCGCAGGAGGCCGGGTTGCCGCGCCCCAGCGTCGAAGGCCCGAGCGAGCGCTGGCTGCTGCTGGCCTTCGGCGGCAGTGTCGTCGTGCACATCATGACCAAGGACGCCCGCGAGTACTACGACCTCGAAGGCCTGTGGAGCGACGCCGAGCGCCTCGACTTCCCCGAAGAGCCGCGCGGCGTCTGAGCGCCCCGGCCTGAAGCCGGCCCCCAGGGCGGCGGGCGTTCCCCCAGTGGGGAGCGGCCCGCCGCGCCTTTTGCAACGGGCGGCCCGCGCAAAGGTGGCCCAGAGGGCTGACACCCGGCTGACAGCGCGGGTCAGAATGAGGGCAATGAGCCATGTGGTCGTGATCGAAGATGAGGGCACTGTCCGGGACGTGCTGCGCTTTCATCTGGAGCGGGCCGGGCTGCGCGTCTCGGCCTTCGGCAGTACCCGTGAGGCCCAGGACGCCCTGCCCGGCGCCGACGTGTTGGTCCTCGACTGGATGCTGCCCGGCGAGAGCGGCCTGGGCTTCTTGCGGCGCCTGCGCGCCGACCAGGAACTGCGGCGGCTGCCGGTCCTGATGCTGACCGCCCGCGCCGCCGAGGCCGAGCGGGTCGAGGGCCTGGAGACGGGGGCGGACGATTACCTGACCAAGCCCTTCTCGGCGGCCGAACTCGTGGCCCGCGTGCGCGCCCTGCTGCGCCGCTCGCAGCCCGACGCCCCGCAGACCCTGGGCAACGGCCCCCTGAACATCGATCTCGCGGCGGCCGAGGCGCGCATGGACGGCCGGCGCCTGAACCTCACGCGGCGCGAGTTCGACCTGCTGGCGTTCCTGACCCAGCACGCCGGGCGGGTGTACTCGCGCACCGAACTGCTCGACCGGGTGTGGGGCGCGGACTTCCTGGGCGGCGAGCGCACGGTGGACCAGCACGTCACGCAGCTCCGGGCGCACCTGGGCGACGATCCGGGCCGCCCCGACTTTCTGGAGACGGTGCGCGGCAAGGGCTACCGCATGCGCCCGCGCGGCACCGACCGGGCCGAGTCCGCATGACCGCCCAGCCGAACGTCCCCCTGCCCCCCGCGCCCGCGCCGCTGTCGTGGATCGACGCGCTGCCCCAGGCCGTGCTGCTCACGCAGGGCGGGCTGGTCACGCGCCTGAACGCCGCCGCCGTGCGGCTGTGGGGGGTGCCGCAGGACCGCGCCGCCGGCCGGCCGGTGCTGGAGGTCGTGCGCCGTCACACCCTGGAAACGCTGCTGGAACGCGGCGGCGAGCTGGAGCTGGAGGCCGGCGGACGTACCCTGCGCTGTACCGCCACCCGGGACCACGAGGGGACCGGGGAGTACGCAGCCCTGATCGTCGAGGACATCACCGAACACCGCCGCCGCGAGGCCGAACTGCGCGAGGCGACGGCGGTGCTGTCGCACGAGTTCCGCACGCCGGTCGCGGCGCTGCGCGGCGTGCTCGAAGCCCTGGAATACGACATGCCTGACGACCTCGC
The DNA here is from genome assembly GCF_000252445.1 of Deinococcus gobiensis I-0. Classification (GTDB taxonomy): domain Bacteria; phylum Deinococcota; class Deinococci; order Deinococcales; family Deinococcaceae; genus Deinococcus; species Deinococcus gobiensis. The sequence goes on from NC_017790.1 coordinate 2,809,771, forward strand.
GCAGAATTTCGTGCGCCAGGGCCTCCAGGAGACCGAGCGGCTCGCGCGGCTCGTCGAGGACCTCGCCGTGGGCTTCCGGCCCACCCGCGCGCGCACCCTGGCGCTGGCCGAGGCCTTCGCGCGCGCCGAGCGGCTGCTGGGCAGCGAACTCTCGGCGCGGCAGGCCAGCCTGAGCTTCGGGCAGGACTACCTCGTGCGGGCCGACCCCGACAAGCTGCTCCAGGTGCTGCTCAATCTCATCGAGAACGCGCTGAAGTACGGCCCGCCGGGGCAGCCGGTCCAGGTGGTGACCACGCTGCGCGGCACCTGGGTCGAGGTCTGCGTGCTCGACCGGGGCGTGCCCCTGAACGACACCGAGAGCCTGTTCCGGGCACACACGCGCGGGCGCGCGGCCACCGGCCAGGGCAGCGGCATGGGCCTGTACATCGTGCGCAGCATCGTGCAGGGCTGGGGCGGCCAGGTCTGGGTCGAGCGCCAGGGCGACCACAACGCCTTCTGCTTCACGCTGCCGGGGGTGGCGGGCATCGGCGAGCCGCGCTGAGGCCGCCTCCACACGCCCTGTTTTTCCGTCCAGGCTCCTGCCCGACCGGGGCCGCAGCCTGACCGTTCCCTGACTTGCCGAGTGCTACGGTGGCCCGAGGTTACAAGCATGCGTGAGACCCTGGAAACTGACCTGAGAGCCGCACTGAACGGTGCCCTGAACATGCTCGGCACCGTCGAGCAGATGTTGCCGGTGGCGGCCGACGTGCTGCTGCGCGAACAGGCCGACCGCCTGGAGGAAATCCGCTCGCTCGACCGCGAGGTGGACGCCCAGGAAGCCGCGCTGGAAGCCGAGTGCCTGCGGATCATCGCGCTGCACCAACCGGTGGCGCGCGACCTGCGGCTCGTGGCCCTGATCCTCAAGAGCCTCTCCGACATCGAGCGCATGGGCGACTACGCCGTGCACGTGGCCGAGGACGGCGCCGAACTGGCGCAGTCGCCGGCCCTCAAGCGCTACATCAACCTGGGCCGGATGCTCGAGCGTCTGGGCGAGATGAGCCAGAACCTGCGCACCGCCCTGGCCGACCGCGACGTGACCCGCGCCGAGCAGACCACCGTGATGGACGACGAGGTCGACGAGTTGTACGAGCAGATCCAGCGCGAACTCGTGACCTACATGCTCGAAGACCCGCGCAACATCTCCAAGGCCCTGACCCTGATGCGCGTGGGCCGCAGCCTGGAGCGCATCGGCGACCACATGGAGAACATTTCCGAGCGGGTGCGCTACTGGGTCACGGGCGCGCGCGACTGACCCGGAGCCTGCCGGGGGCGGGGGCGATCCGGGCCCTGGCCCCCGCCTGACGCCCGCAGGCTATCCTGACGCCATGAGCCTCGTCGGTCAGCCGGCCCCCGATTTCACCCTGCCCGCCTCGACCGGGCAGGCCGTCACCCTGAGCAGCTACCGGGGCCACAGCGCCGTCGTGCTGGTGTTCTACCCGCTGGATTTCAGCCCGGTGTGCAGCATGCAGCTTCCCGAGTACTCGGGCCGCCAGGACGACTTCGCCGAGGCGGGCGCGGCGGTGCTGGGCATCAACCGCGACAGCGTGCACGCACACAAGGCCTGGGCGGCCGAGTACGGCATCGACGTGCCGCTGCTGGCCGACATGCGCCTGGACGTGGCGCGGCTCTACGGGGTCGCCATCGACGACCGGGGCATCAGCGGCCGGGCCGTGTTCCTGATCGACAAGGAAGGCGTGATCCGCTACGCCCACGTCGAGGAAAAGACGAGCGACTACACCGTGCGCCCCGAGCAAGTCCTCGCGCAGCTCCGGGCGCTGTAGGGCGCGCCCCTCAGGTCCCGCCCGCCCGGTGCACGAGGCCGCGCCCCGGCCACAGGTAATACAGTTCGGTGAGCAGGAACACGGCCGCCCCCAGGCCGAACACGCCCGCCTGCCCGCCGAACTGCCACGCCGCGCCGCCCAGCAGCGGCCCCGCCGAGTACCCCAGCGACTCGACCGCCATGACGGCGCCCCAGGCGGCGGCGCGGTGCTGGGCCGGCAGCGTGCGCGCCACCAGCCCGTTCCAGCCGGCCATGAAGGCCCCGTAGCCCACGCCCAGCAGCGGCGCGACGACCCACAGCCGCGAGCGGACCTCGGGGCCGCCAGAGACGGCGACGAGGGCGAAGACGGCGGCGAGCAGCAGCAGCCCCGGCGTCAGCGCCCGCCGGGGATGGACCTGGTCGGCGAGGCGGCCCAGCAGCCCCAGGCTCAGGGCGAAGGCCGCCGCCGCCGCCAGCCCCGGCCCCGCGAGGTCGCGCAGCCCCAGCCCCAGGTGCGCGAGCAGCGGGTACAGCAGCGTGACCAGCAGCCCCGGGGCCAGCGTCTGCGCGAAGGCGGCGGGCAGCAGCACCGCCACCCGGCCCCACTCACGCCCCCATCCCGGCTGGGGCGCGGCCTGGCCGGGCACCGGGGGCTCGCCCGGCCGCGCCGTCTCCGGGGCAGGCAGGCGAAGCCGCCACAGCCCCAGGGCCAGCAGCACCGCCAGCCCCTGCGCGCCCAGCAGCAGGGTCCAGCCCGAGCGCGAACTGCCCTGGATGAGTGGCCCGACCAGCAGCACCCCCGCGAGAATGGCCGGGGCCACGCTGAGGTTGCTGACCGCCAGCGCCCGCGCAGTGCGTCCCGGCCGCGCCAGCGCCTGCGATACGCTCATCAGGCCGGGCCACAGCGTCCCGAAGACCAGACCCCACAGCGCGCAGGCCAGCACCCCCCACCACGCCGAGGGCCACAACCGCGTGCCCAGCACTGTGAGCAGCCCCAGCAGCGCGCCCAGGCCCAGCACCCGTCCCAGGCCCCAGCGCTCGGACACGAGGCCCATCGGCCCCTTGCCCAGCGCGTCGGCGAGGTAGTGCGCCCCGACCATCGCCCCGATCACCGCCGGACCCAGGCCCAGCCCCGGCCCCAGCAGCGGCAGCGCCGCCACGAAAAAGCCGGTGCGCACCAGTTCCGAGGCCAGCAGCAGCGCCAGAAGCTGAAGCATGGTCAGGGGACGGGTCCACAGCACCTGCCGAGTCTACCGGGCCGGGGCGCGGGATCAGCCGCGCCTGCGCTCCTCCTGCTCCCGCAGCGCGGCCCAGTCCTCGTAGGCCAGCGCCGGCAGCAGCGCGAAGCTGCCGGCGAAGAGCGTGGCGAGCGCCGCCGGGACCCGCACGGCCGTCTTGCCCTCCAGCACGAGATACAGCGCGCCCAGGGTGCTGAGCGCCCCGATGTCCGCGAACATCACGCGGGCGAAAGCGCTGCGGCGCAGGGTGTCGCGCGTGCCGAGTTCACCGCCCCGGCGGCGGCCGAATACGGCGGTCAGGACCAGCATCGCCAGCAGCGACAGCAGCAGCCGCAGGCGTTCGGGACTGGGGCGGCGGTAGACGTCCAGGGGAGGCATAGGTCAGGGTAGCGCCGCGACGCGGCGGGCATACCGGGACCCGCCCACAGACACGGGAGCGCCCGGCGGGTTTCCCCTGCCGGGCGCGCGTCGCCTGTCCGGGTCTGTGCCCTCAGAGGTCCAGACGGATCAGGAAACGGCCGCACGACGGGCACTTCACGGGGGGAAGCTTGCCCTGCGCGGCCTTCTGCTGGATGTTGACCGGCAGCACCACGTTGCAGGCCGAGCAGCGCCCGCCCTTGACCTCGGCGACGCCCACACCCTTTTTCGCCTTGCGGATCACGTCGTACTCGCGCACCGTGCGGGCGTCCAGGCTGCCCACGAGTTCGGCGCGCTCCTGGCGGGTGCCCTCGCCCTGGGCACGCAGGTCCTCGATGCGCCGCTCGTCGGCCTCTTCCAGGCTGCCCAGGCCGGGGCGCAGGGCGCGGTGCTCGGCGCGCAGGCCCGCCGCACGGTCGCCCAGTTCCTGCCGGCGCTCGCGCAGCGGCACGAGGTCTTCTTCCATCTCCTCGGCGCGCTCCTGGAGCATCTGGATACGGCTGCCGAACTGACTCTGGGCGCGGGCGTCGAAGGCGTTCTTGTCCTGCTCCTCCTGCGCGCGCTTGATCTGCTCACGGGTGCCCGCGAGGTCCTGCTCCTGGGCGCGCAGCTTCTTCTCGACGCCCTCCAGCGAGATTTCGGTGTCTTCCAGTTCGTTGTTCAGGCGGTCCTGCTCGGCGCGGGCGGCGCGCAGGTCCGCCGGAATGTTGCCTTCCTCGTCTCGCAGGCGGTCGAGGTTCAGGTCGAGTTCCTGAACGCGGTGCAGACGTTGAAGGGGTCCGGTCTCACTCATCATCTGGCAGTCTAACGCGCGCCGGCCTCGGCAGGGCCGCGCGGCGCGCGCATGGCCGGACGGTAAAGCCCCAGATAGATCGCCACGAGGCTCAGGGCGTACATCGCCAGGGTCCAGGCGAACAGGGCGTTAAAGGCCGTCCCGAAGGGCAGCGCGCCGCGCACCACCCCCGAGAGCAGGCTGCTGACCGCCCAGCCGGTGTCCCAGGCCAGGGTGTTGACAGCCGAGTACATGGGCCGGTCCTCCTCGGGCAGCGCCGACATGGCATAGGCGCTGTAGACCGGCCCCGCCGCGTTCATCAGGGCGCCGCGCGTGAACAGCGCCGCCGTGACCAGCCACAGGGACGGCGCGAAGCCCAGCATCGCCAGGAAGGGCAGGCTGCTGGCCTGCACCAGCAGCACGGCCTGGAGGGGCCCCAGACGGCGCACGAGGAGGGGTTGCAGCAGCGCCGTGGCCGCCGTCGCCAGGCTGGCCCAGGCGAACAGCGTGCCCAGCCCCGCGTAGCTGATCCCGAACTTGCCCTCGATATAGATGTTCAGGAAGGGAATGGTGGCCCCCGCCCCCAGCCCCACGAGGACGTTCGGCGCGACCAGCCGGGCCATCGTGCCCTTGTCGCGCACCGCCAGCGAGCGGCCCGGCGCGCGGGCGCGACCACTGGGTTTCAGGGCCAGCACCGGCAGCAGCCCGGCGAGTTGCAGCGCGGCGGCGACCAGCAGCGCGGTCCGCAGCGCCCCCAACCCCGTCCGGCGCCGTGTCGGTCGCGGCGGCGAAGGCCTCGGGCACGCGCCCGCCCAGCAGGTTGCCCACGAAGCCCGCGCCGGTCATCAGGGCGCTCTGCACGCTGAACAGGGTCATGCGCGAGCGCTCGTCGCTGTTGTTGGCCATGAAGGGCCCGCCCGCGACCACGCTCAGGGCCGCCCCCGCCCCCTGCACGAGCGCCCCGACGATGGCGAGGCCCGCGCCCCCTGCCAGGGCCAGCAGCGCCAGCCCGACGAGGCTGAGCAGCGCCCCGAGCTTGAGGGTGTGCGCGTTGCTGATGCGCCGGGCCAGCGCCACCGCCGGCAGGCTCAGGGCCGCCAGGGTCAGCGCGGGCAGCGCGTTGATGAGGCCCTGCCACTCGGCCCCCAGGCCCAGCGACCGCAGATAGAAGTTCAGGAACAGCGCCGTGAACGCCTGGGCCAGCCCGAAGCTGAAGGCCGAGGCGAGGTACAGCCACAGCTGCCGCGAAAAGCGCCAGGTCATGCCGGGCGGCCCGGCGCCGGGAGGTCCACGCCGACCTGCGGGCAGAAGGGCCGCATGACGCACTCGCCGCACAGGGGCCGGCGCGCGGCGCACACCCGGCGGCCGTGCAGGATCAGCGCGTGGTGCAAAAAGACCCAGCGCCCGCGCGGAAAGAGCCGCTCCAGGTCGGCCTCCACCTTGTCGGGGTGGGTCTGGGTACTCAGGCCCAGGCGCCGGGCGAGGCGGCCCACGTGGGTGTCCACGGCGATCGCCGGATAGCCGTAGGCGTTGCTGAGGACCACGTTGGCGGTCTTGCGGCCCGCACCGGGCAGGGCGACCACGGCCGCGAAGTCGTCGGGCACCTCGCCGCCGTGCCGCTCGACAAGCAGCCGGGCCAGCGCGGCGAGGTTGCGCGCCTTGCCCCGGTACAGCCCGATGCGCCGGATGTAGGGTTCGATGTCCTCGGGGCTGGCCGTGCTCAGGGCGTGGGCGTCGGGGTAGCGGGCAAAGAGGGCGGGGGTGGCGGCGTTCACGCTCACGTCGGTCGCCTGGGCACTGAGGACCGTGGCGACGAGCAGTTCGAAGGGCGAACGGTAGTCCAGTTCGGTGCGGGCGTCGGGGTACAGCGTTTCCAGGGCCCCGAGCACCTGGGGGGCGCGGGCCTTCGCGCCGGTGGGCAGGCGCGGCGCGGCAGTCTTGCGGGTCACGCCCCGCAGCCTAGAGCATCGGGGAAACGCCCTTCCCGGCGCTGTCCCGGCCGGAAGGACCCCACCCGCCCCGGAACCCCCGGCCCCCCCGCACCGTACCTATACGCATGAGAGTCGTCTCGCTGATCTTCGGCATCCTGGCCGCGCTGGGCCTCGTGCTGGGCTTCCTGCCGCTGTTCGGGTGGCTCAACTGGATCGTGGTGCTGCCGCCCGCCCTGCTGGGCCTGGTCTTCGGCGCACTGAGCCGCGACCGGGGCGCCACCACCCTGAGCGCCGTCGTGACCGCCATCGCCCTGCTGCGGCTGTTCCTGGGCGGCGGCGTGATCTGAGACCGCCGGGGGGCAGACTTGCGCCCGCTTCCCAGGTGCGCTACTCTGCTCAGGCCTGCGCAGCAGCCGGGCAACGCGGGTTCTTAGCTCAGTTGGTAGAGCGGCGGTCTCCAAAACCGTAGGTCGAGGGTTCAAGTCCTTCAGGGCCCGCCAGAACATAAATTTCCCCCACTTCGCGGTGGGGGATTTTCTTGGTCGGCCGCGAGGTGGTCCGCCTCAGGTCGCCGGACCCGTCACCTCGCGCAGCCAGCTCTGGAATTCGGGCAGGGCGCGGTCGAAAGGCAGCGCCACGATCTCGGGCACCTCGTAGGGATGCAGCGCGCGCACGCGGGCCTCCAGGGCCGGGTACTGCTCGCCGGTCGTCTTGATGAGCAGCAGGGTCTCGGGGTCCTCGGCGACCTCGCCCTCCCAGCGGTAGATGCTCTGCACGCCGGGCAGCACGTTGACGCAGCCGGCCAGCCGCTCGCCCACCAGGGTCCGCGCCAGCTCGTGCGCGCGCTCGGGCGGAACCGTGACCAGAACGACCAGTGACATGCCTCCACGATAACGGACCGTCCGGGGCCTGCGGGCCGGAACGGCCCTTAGGGTTGGCTGCGACTTGTTTCAACTGACCCGGAGTCGACCGGGCCGGGGTTCAGGGCAGGCGCACCAGTTCGCAGTTCTCGGTCTCGCCCGGCGTCCGGGCCGCGTCGGGGGCGATCAGGACCGTCTCGTTCTTGCCCACGAAGCCCTGGCAGCGCGCGAGTTCCTGGAGGTAGGCCGGATCGGACGCCGAGCGCTCCGCGTCCTGCAAGACGGCCACGTCGCGTTCGAGCGCCGCGACGCGCACGCGGGTCTCGCGGGTCTCGCGGGTCCAGGTGACGCTGCGGTAGGCGGTGTTGCCGAGCTGAAAGGCGAGCTGCACGATGCCCAGGCCCAGCAGCAGGCTGGCGATGATGAGGGTCACGGGCAGGCGCTGCCACGCGCGCCAGCGGCCGCGCCAGCTGCCCCGGACGGCGACGGGGCGGCCCGCAGACAGCGGTGAGGACGAAGGCGCGCGGTGGTCTTCCATTCGTTCCAGAAGATACGCCGCCCCTACACTGAAGGGCATGAGGACTTCCGACCCCGCCCGCTCCCGCCCGGAGGAGGTGTTCGGCCGCCTGGATTGGAGCGCCGCCCACCGCGCCGGCATCCAGATGCGCTACGGCGACCTCGACACCATGGGGCACCTGAACAACGCCGTGTACGTGCAGTACCTCGAAACCTCGCGCGTGATCCTGATGACCGACCTCGGGGTCCCGCCCAGCCAGGACCGCTCGGTCATCGCGCGGCTGGAACTGGACTACCGCCACGAGATCCGCCCCGGCCAGACGGTCGTGGTCGAGACGCTGGTCGAGCGCGTCGGGCGCACCTCCTGGACGCTGCTCTCGCGCGTGGTGGCCGACGGTCTGCCCTGCGCCTACGCCCGCACGGTGCAGGTGCGCGTAGACGCCGACCTGCGCCCGGTGCCGCTGGCCGACGACCTGCGCGGTCGCCTCTCGGGCCTGCTGGCCCAGGAGCAGGAGGGCCAGGACCTCGCGGCGAGCGGCGCGGCCCCGTGAGCGGCGCGGCCTTCGAGGAGCGCGTGCTGTACCAGGGCGATCCCTGGGTGCGCCTCGACACCCTGCCCCGGCTGCTGGCCGAGGGCTGGCGGCGCACCCTGTCGGCCGGCGGCGTGGTCAGCGTGATCCGCACGCCCTTTCAGTGGGTGATGAGCAGCCCGGTCATCGAGATCGAGACGGGCGGCTACCTGGGCGACGTGGGCCTGTACGTGCCCGAGGTGCAGCTCGCCGAGGCGCTGGCCCTGCTGGGCGAGTAACGCCGCCCCGCCAGCCCCGCCGGCGGCCCCCGCCGCCCCGCACGCTACAGTGGGAACCGGAGACCGCGCTGGAAGCGGTTCCTGGCCGACGAGCCCCCATATGGGGCCGCAGGGCCGGGACAAGACAGGCTCGCCGCAGACGGCGGCAAAGGACGGGAAGACAGCAGTGACCACAGGACAGACGGCAGCGGAGCAGATCAGCATCGGGGTGGACGTGGGCGGCACCAAGATCGCCTGCGGGGTCCTGCGGGGCGAGCAGCTTCTGGAACGCCACGTGCAGCCCACGCCCGATACCGGCTGGGAGGGCGTGCTGGACGCCATCGCCGCGCAGGTCAAGGCCCTCCAGGCCGCGCAGCCCGGGGCCCGCCTCATCGGGGTGGGGGTGCCGGGACCGCTGAACGCCGACCGCACCCGCGTCAAGTTCGCGCCCAACATCTACGGCTTTACCGACGTGCCGCTGGTGGACGGCCTGCGCGAGCGGCTGGGCCTGCGCATCGTCCTGGAAAACGACGCCAAGGCCGCCGCCCTGGCCGAGGCGCACCTGGGCGCGGCGCGCGGCACCGAGAGCAGCGTGTACGTGACGGTCAGCACCGGCATCGGCGCGGGGCTGGTCCTGAACGGGCGGCTGTGGCGCGGTCGCCACGGCATCGCGGGCGAGATCGGGCACATCACGGTCATGCCCGGCGGCCCCGTGAGCGGCGCGGGCCTGGACGGCGCGCTGGAAGCGGTCGCCAGCGGCACGGCCATCGCGCGCGACGCGAGCTACGCCCTGAACCGCGACGTGAGCACCGCCGAGGCCTTCTCGCTGGCCGAGCAGGGCCACCCCGCCGCGCGGCGCGTGGTCGCGCAGGCGCTGCGGCACATCGGCACGGCGCTGGCCGACCTGCAAAAGACCCTCGACCCGGAGGTCTTCGTGATCGGCGGGGGGGTCGCCAGCGTGGGCGACTACTTCTTCCAGGGCGTGCAGCGCGCCGCCGACGAGTACTCGCAGGGCTTCGCGCCCGTCACCATCCGCCGCGCGCAGCTCGGCACCGACGCGGGCGTGATCGGCGCCGCACTCGCCGCCCGGCACGGCTGAGCGGCGCCCGGGGGCGGCCCGTCGCAGGCCGCCCCGCCTCCCTCAGAGCCAGGCCTTCTTGCCGACCAGATAGTCGCGCGCGAAGGCCTCGTCGCTCTTGGTCAGGTAGATGATGCCCTCGACCAGACCCAGCACGCCCAGCACGAAGCTCACGAGGCTGGCGAGCGGCAGCGTGACGATGAAGCCCACCGCCAGGGTGATGATGCCCAGCAGGATCGCCAGGACCCAGACCCCGACGTTCAGGCCCAGCATCAACGCGCCGGGGCGGTTCATGCCCAGGTAGAACTTGTGCACGCCCAGGCTGCCCAGGAAAATTGCCAGCAGGCCCGCGATGAGCTTGCGCTGGGCCACGTCGCCCCCGGCGAGGCCGCCCGCGTAGGGCATGGCCGGACGCTGGTCGCCCCAGGCGTCACGCGGCGCGCCCTGCGCCCAGTCGCTGCGCATCGGCTCGGCGTGGGTCGGCTCGGCGTACGGCCGCCCGGTCGGCGCGGGGCCGGACGAGCGGGCCGCGCCCCCGGTCATGCGGCCGATCCAGTCGTCGCTGGAAAAGTCGTCGGGGCGGGCGGGGCGCTCGGGCTCGGGAATCCGCAGGTTTTCCGGGCCTTCGAGCGGCGGGCGGGGCGGGGGGGGCGGGGCGGGGCGCTCCTTGCTCAGGTCGGGGCCGGCCGGCCGCGCCGGAGCAGGACTGGCCGAGGCCCCCAGCACCTCGTCCACCCACGAGGGCGCGTTGCCCTGGGGGGTGAGGTCCGGGTTGCCGGAAGGATCGTCACGCTTGGTCATGCTCCACAGTACGCGCCTGCGGGGGGTGAGGTTGCGTCGGCCAAAAGAGGGGGCCGCAGGCCACGGCGCGGCCCCGCCCCCTCGCCGGAGAAACCTTCCCCGGGCCTACGCCCGCGCGCGGATCTCGTCGAGCGTGTCGCGCACGAGCAGTTCGCCGTCGCGGTAGACCGTGCGCATGAGCGATCCGGGGAACTCGGTGTCGAAGGTGCGGTACTGCCGCGTGACGACGCGCCCGCCCTCCTCGACCAGATCGAGGACGCCGTCCTTGCTGCGCTTGCCGGGGTCGGTCACGGGGTCCTTGTAGATACCGCGGTACTCGCCGTCCACGAGGCCCGCACTGGCCTTGTAGGCGAAGCGCTGGGTGTCGCGGTCCACCTTCTGGAGCAGCGCCCCGCCCATCCCGAAGGATACGTTTTCGGTGCTGTAGCCGTCCACCACGAGGTTCTGGAGAATCTGGCCGAGGGTCTGCTCGTCGATGCCGTCCCCCTGAATCACGCGCACGTGGTTGAGGACCTTGAAGCCCTTGGAGTTGGTGGTCGTGCCGTACTTGGCGGCCAGGGCATTGACGGCCAGGCGCACCATCGCGGGGGGATCGCCGCTGTCCGGGCGCACGACCAGGGTCGCGCCGCTCTCCTCGACCTCGCGGCGCAGGGTCTCACCCCAGTGCACGTTGATCGCGTACTTGAGGTCGTAGCTGTCGCTGACCACCGCGAACACGCCGCCGGGCTTGCCGAAGGTGCGCACCATGTTGCGGTAGGCGTCCACCTCGTGCGCCTTGCCCCAGCTCGTGACGGTGCTGTGTTCGGCCGCCGGGATCGAGAAACCCGCCAGGTCGGCCCCGTAGTGGTTGCGGCCCACCCGCAGGGCTTCGAGGGTGTCGGTGCCCTGGAAGTTCACGAGGTGCGCCAGCCCGCCCAGGCCCGCGCTCTCGCGGCTGCTCACGCCGCGCGACCCGAAGTCGTGGAGCTTGAAGGGCAGTTCCTCGGCGGCGCGGTCGCTCGTCTGCTCCAGCGCCGCCCCGATGATCTGGCGGATGTGCCAGCTCTGGGTGCAGACCGTGATGGGGTACCACACCCGCATCAGCATCGTCTCGAACCAGCCGACGAGCCAGGGCAGTTCGGGGTCGGTGTTCGTCACCGACATCAGGACGTTGTGGATGGGCACCAGCGACCCCTCGGGCACCGCGCGGATCTCCAGCGGCAGCCGCCCGCCGTGTACGTTCACGACCCGCATCCAGCCGTCGTAGGGAAAGGGCTCGCCGTGCGCCTCGATCAGCGTGCGGGCCTCCTCGACCATCTCGGCTGTGACCCGGCGCGTGAGGTAACGGTCCAGGATGTACTGCAAGCCGAAAAAGCGCGTGACCGGGTAGCGCCCGCCGCGCGACTCGAGGTAGCTGAACAGCCGCGTGGTGCCGGGGGGGTACTGCAGGAAGTGGCTGCTCTTGTAGCTGTCGGTATCGAGAATCAGGTTCTGGTCGGACAGGTGCGCACTCATGGCGTCTCCTCCAGGGCGGCCCAGGCGATAGCAGGGCGTCCTTATGTCTCATAATCTAATTCTCTATTTATGAGTCAGGTGAGAGATAAAAAAAGAGGAACGGATGGTCCGTTCCCCTCCTGCGCTCCGACCTCAGTCGCGTTCGCGCTCGCGCTCGGCGTTGAGCTGGGCCTGGATCTGGGCCTGGCGCTGACGCATGTAGTCCTGGTGGAAGCGGCCCTCGTCGATGAGGTTGGTGCCCACCGTGAGCTGACCGGTCGCGAGTTCGCGCATGGCCTGGGTCACGAGGTTGTGGGTGCGCACGCGCTGCTCGACAGGCAGCACGCTGGGCGCGCCGCTGCGCAGTTGCAGCGCCCGCTTGGCCGTGACCACCGAAAGGCGGTACTTGCTGTCGGTCATCGAAAGCAACTTGTCGATATCTTTTTCTGCCATGTCTGTCTCCCCCACGCCGCGCCGGCTCCCCCGCTGCGGGGCGGGACCGGGGCGCATTTCAGCCACGCAGTCTACCGCCCGGCACCTGGGCAGGGCAACTGTGACGCGCGCGGCGCTCCCCCCCTCAGACCGTGTGGGTCGGGCCGACGAAGACCGGGCCGTCGCCTTCGCCCCGGGGGGGCCGGATCAGCAGGCGGTCCACACGCGGCCCGTCGATGTCCATGACCTCGATCTCCCAGCCCTCGACCTGCACGGTGGTGCCCACGTGCGGGAACTCGCCCAGCACGTCGAGCACGTACCCGGCCAGGGTGCTGAATTCCTCGCGCGGCAGCTCGGGCAGGGGCAGGGTCTCGCGCAGTTCGTGCATGGGCACGCTGCCGCCCACGAGGTAGCTGCCGTCGGGGCGGCGCACCAGCCCCTCCTCGTCGGGGGCGTTCACCTCGACCCCGGCCAGGACCGACAGCAGGTCGGTGATGCTCAGCAGGCCCGTGAAGTCGCCGTACTCGTCCACGATGACGGCCATGCGGGCCTGTCCCTCGCCCTCCAGGCGCGTCAGGGCGTCCTCGGCCCAGGCCGACTCGGGCAGGTACACGGCCGGGCGCACCAGCTCGGCGAGCGGCTGTCCGGTGTGCAGGGCGCGCAGCACGTCGATGACGGCCACCTGCCCCACCACCTCGCCCTGTTCGTCGCGCACGAGGTAGCGGTCGTGGTCGGCGCTCAGCACCGTGTCCGCCACCTCGGGTACCGACATGCGCACGTCGAGCGTGACCGCCTCCGAACGGGGAGTCATCAGGTCGCGCACCCGGCGGTCGTTGAAGCGCAGCATGGCCCCGAAGCGGGCGTGCTCGGCTTCCTCCAGACTGCCGCTGCGGGCGGCCTGCGACACCACCGCCTTCACGTCCTCTTCGGTGATGACCTCGGCGGGTTCGCCCCGGATGCCCACCAGGGCCAGCAGCCCGCGCGTGGTGATGTCCAGCAGCCACACCACCGGCCGCGCCACGACCGACAGCCCCGCGAAGAAGGGCGCCACCCGCGCGGCCAGGCCCTCGGGGTTGCGCAGCGCGATGTTCTTGGGCGCGAGTTCGCCCAGCACCAGCGACAGGAAGGTGACGAGCAGCACCACCGCGATGTTGGCCGCCGTACCGGCCGCGTCTCCGAAGATGGGCCGCAGCAGCGGCTCGGCGTAGCGGGTCAGGCTGCCGCCCGCAAAGACCGCGCTGATGGTCCCGATCAGGGTGATGCCGATCTGCACGGTCGCCAGAAAGGCCCCGGGCTTGTCGGCCAGGCGGGTGGCCGCCGCCGCTCCACGTTCGCCGCGCGCCGCCGCCGCCTCCAGCCGGGAACGCCGGGCCGACACCACCCCCAGTTCGGACGCTGAAAAAAAGCCGTTGATCAGCAGAAGCAAGATCAGGATACCGAACTCCAGCACGGGGTTGCCCACCCTCCGAGTGTACGGGAGCGCCCCCGGCGGCCCAGGCTTTCTGAAGAAGAACTTCACCTGCGCGGCTGACTCCCGGCCCAGTTGTGCCCGGCAGGACGGAGCAGACAAACAGGTTGCCCGCAGGCCGTATACTGCTGCGGTTATGCGGACGGTGACGGTTGGCACGCGGGGCTCGGCGCTCGCGCTCGCGCAGACGCGGTGGGTCGTGGCGCGGCTCAAAGAGGAATGGCCCGAAACCGATTTCCGGATTCAGACCATCAGTACCAAGGGCGACCGCAGCCGCGAGAGCCTGGGGACGATGGCCCAGAAGGGCGACAAAGGCTTCTGGGTTAAGGAGATCGAGGACGCCCTGCTGCAAAAGCAGGTGGACATCGCGGTGCATTCCCTCAAGGACCTGCCCACGGCGCAGCCCGAGGGCCTGGAAGTCTCGGCCATTCCCAAGCGGGTGGACGCGCGCGACGTCTTGATCGGCCGCGAAGGCATGAAGAAGCTCGCGGACCTGCCCGCCGGCGCCCGCATCGGCACGAGCAGCGTGCGGCGCAAGGCCTTCTTGCGCGCCTACCGGCCCGACCTCGTGGTCAAGGACCTGCGCGGCAACATCGACACGCGGCTCGCGGCCATCGGGGGCGGCGAATACGACGCGATCATCCTGGCGGCGGCGGGCCTGATCCGCACCGAGCAGCGCCACCGCATCGATGAGTTCGTCGCCACCGACATCCTGCTGCCGGCCCCCGGCCAGGGCGCGCTGGCGCTGGAGACGCGCGCCGACGACGATCTGAGCATCGAGGTGGCCTACGCCATCCACGACCACATGACCGACGACCGCATCACCGCCGAGCGCGAGTTCCTGGCGGGGCTGGGCGCGGGCTGCATGGCCCCGGTGGGCGCGCACGCGACCGTCAAGGGCGGCGTGCTGACCCTGGAAGGCTGGGTCGGCGGCATCGACGGGCGCAAGGTGATCCGCGCCGAGAGCAGCGGCGACGCCACCGAGTGCGCCGACCTGGGGGCCGAACTGGCCGCCGATATGCTCGCGCAGGGCGCGCAGGAGCTGATCGATGCCGCGCACGGCTGAGCCGCGTGGCCGCGCGGGCCTGGGGCTCAGCCCCCTGAAACCCGCCCTGGCCGGCCTGAACCTGTGCGCCGTGACCTGGGGCCTGGCCCTGCTGGCCGGCGCGGTGTGGCTGGGCGCCGGCCTGATGGAGCGCCCCGGCGAGCGGCTGGGCGCGGCCGTGCTGGCCGAACTGCCCATGACCCTCCTGGTGGTGCTGGGCGCGCTGGTCGCCCTGGCCCCGCTGGGCGCCGCCTACCGCAGGCGCTGATGCCGGGGACGGGGGCTGCCCAGCGGCGACTGGCCGTCATCCATACCGGGGGCACCATCGCCAGCCGGCCCAGCCCCGACGGACGCGGCGTGGTGCCCCAGACGGCCCCCAGCGTGCCGGGGCTGCGCCACACGCACCTGAGCGAGTATCAGCCCTTCACGCTGCCCAGCCCGCACGTGACCCCCGCGCACATGCTGGAACTCGCGCGGCTGATCGAGGAGGTCGGGCCGGGCCACGACGGCGTCGTGGTCACGCACGGCACCGACACGCTGGAGGAGACGGCGTACCTGCTGCATCTGGTGTTGCCCGCCGGGCTGCCGCCCGTGGTCCTGACCGGCAGCATGAGGCACGCGGGCGAGGTGTCGTGGGACGGCCCCGGCAACCTGCTCGACGCCGCGCTCGTCGCCCTGGACCCCCGGACCGCCGGGCGCGGGCCGCTGGTGGCCTTCGGGGGCGACCTGTTCGACGCGCGCACCGTGACCAAGGTGCACACGAGCGCGGTGGACGCCTTCGGCGGCTCGCCCGGCCCCATCGGCCGCGCCGACCGCACCGGCGACGAGGCGAGCGGCTACGGCGCGCAGGTGCATTACTTCGCCACGCCCGAGCCGCGCCCCACCTACGCCCCGGCGGCGCTGGGGGCCAGGGTCGAGGTGCTGTACGCCTACGCCGGCTGGCAGGGCGAGGGCTACGCCGAGGCCGCCGCGCGCGCCGACGGGCTGGTCATCGCGGCGCTGGGCACCGGCAACCTACCCCCCGAACTGCTGCCCCTGATCGCGGCGACCGAGAAACCCGTGGTGATCGCCACGCGCACCCACACCGGCCCCATCCTGCCGGTGTACGGCTACGCGGGCGGCGGCGCGACCCTGGTGGCCGCCGGGGCCATTCCGGCCAGTTTCCTGAACGCGCATAAGGCCCGGCTGCTGCTGCTCGTGCTGCTGAGCCTGGGTATGGACCGTGAACAGATCCGGGCCGTATTCGCAGCGGGCCGCTACTAAAACCCACGCCCGCAGCTACCCCACCGCCCGGCATGGAACGGGCGGTTTTCTTTGACCCGATAATGACAAGCTTACTTGACTTAAAGTTGCCCCTGGCGTACCTTAAGTCAAGGAACATTGACTTTAGGTCAAGGAGAGCAGACATGAACGATGTCAAGCAACAGGCCACCCTCCTCTTCGCCCTCGCCAGCGTCCTGAGCGGAATGAATGTCGTCCTGCTGGTGCCCGCCGCTCAACATCCGCGGGCCGGGCTGTTCACGCAGGCGCTGCCCTTCACGGTGCTGGCGCTCATGCTCGGGCTGGTCCTGGCCGGAGCCCGGACACTGCGGAGCGCTCGCCGGCAGGAGCAGGAGCATGAGCAGGAGCAGGGCCAGTGACCCGCGCCGAGACGCTGCGCCGGGTACAGGGACCCTATCTGGGGGCCACGGTGCTGCTGGCGCTGGGCGGGCTGCTGGGCCTGTTCCTGGGCCCTAAGGGGCAGGTGAACTGGTGGGCCACGGCGCTGCTCATGCTGGCCCCGCTGGCCGACGCCCTGCGCTGCGTGGCCGTGTACCGGCAGCAGGACGAGTACGGCCAGACCCTGATGCTGCGCAGCGCCGCGCTGGCCTTCGCCGGGGTCATGGGCGCGCTGCTGGCCCTGAGCCTCCTGAGCAGTGCGCGCGGCAGCGCCGACTTCGCCGCCGGAACGATGGTCGGGGTCTACGTGGCGGGCTACGGCACCTTTCTGCTCACGCAGACCGTCCTCGCCCGCCGCGAGGCGCAGGAGTGAAAAACCGGATCAAGGTGCTGCGCGCCGAACATGGCCTCACGCAGGCCGATCTCGCCGAGCGCCTCGACGTATCGCGCCAGACGGTCAACGCGCTCGAAACCGGCAAATACGATCCCTCGCTGCCCCTGGCCTTCCGGCTCGCGCGGCTGTTCGGTCTGAAGATCGAGGACATCTTTCAGGACGAGGCCGAGGGCGGCACCTAGGCCGGCGCCCGGCCCGGCCTCCACACCCCCTGCCCGACGCCGCTCAGGGAATCAGCCGTTCGAGCTCGGCCACGCGCTTCCGCAGGGTGTCCCGGTCGGGGGCGACCACGTTGACGTGCCCCAGCTTGCGCCCGGCGCGGAAGGCCTTGTGGTACAGGTGGACATGGGTGCCGGGCAGGGCGTCTATCCGCGCCCAGTCGGGTTCCTGGCCCTGCACGCCGACCACGTTGACCATCGCGCAGGGCAGCAGGGGCCGCCAGTCGGCGAGCGGCAGGCCCAGCACCGCGCGCACCTGCGCCCCGAACTGGCTCAGGCCGCCGCCGTCCTGCGTGAGGTGCCCGGAGTTGTGCACGCGCGGCGCGACCTCGTTGGCGAGCAGCGCGCCGCCGGGCAGCAGGAAGAACTCGACGGTCAGCAGGCCCTCCAGCCCCCAGGCCTCGGCGACGGCGCGGGCGGCCTCGCGGGCACGGGCTTCGGTGCCTTCCGGGGCCTCGGCCGGAAAGACGCTGGTGCGCAGGATGCCGCCCCGGTGCACGTTCTCGATCAAGGGCCCGAAGGCCAGCTCGCCGCCCGCCGTGCGCGCCACGCTGAGGCTGACCTCACCCCCAAAGGCCACCAGGCCCTCCAGCACGCAGGGCACGCGGCCCAGGTCGGCCCAGGCGGCGGCCAGCTCGGCCGGGGTGGACACGCGCGCCTGCCCCTTGCCGTCGTAGCCCAGCTCGGAGGTCTTGAGGATGCCCCGGCCGCCGACCCGCTCCAGCGCGCCTTCCAGGTCGGCGGCGGACTCGATGACCTCGAAGGGCGCGGTCTGGACCCCGGCCGCGCGCAGGGCCTCCTTCTCGCGGGCGCGGTGCTTGCTGCGCGCCAGCAGCCCGCCGCCGGGGCGCACCGGCACGCGGCCGTCCAGCGCGGCCAGGGCCTCGACCGGCACGTTCTCGAACTCCAGGGTCACGGCGTCGCATTCGGCCAGGGCGTCCAGCCCGGCGGGGTCGGTGTAGGGGGCCAGCAGGTGCTCGGCGCACAGCCGCGCGGGGGCCTGCGGGTCGGGTTCGAGCACGCGCACCCGCACGCCCAGCGGCAGCGCCGCGAGCGCGAGCATCTGCGCCAGTTGCCCGCCGCCCAGGATACCCAGGGTCAGGCCCCGGAAGCCCGCCGCCTCCCGGCCAGGCGCGCTCACGCCTCGCCCGCCTGGGGGTGGCCTTCGAAGTACGGGTCGTCAAGCACGGCGCGCGTCTGCGCCTGCCGGAAGGCCTCCAGGCGACCGCGTACGTCAGGGTCGGTCGTGGCGAGGAGGGCGGCGGCGAACAGCGCGGCGTTCCTGGCCCCCGCCTCCCCGATGGCGAACGTGGCGACCGGCACCCCGGCGGGCATCTGCACGATGCTCAGCAGCGAGTCCTGGCCGCTCAGGGCGCGCGACTGCACCGGCACCCCCAGCACCGGCACCCGCGTGAAGGCCGCGAGCATGCCCGGCAGGTGGGCCGCGCCGCCCGCCCCGGCGATGACGCAGGCGAGGTTCAGCCGCTCGGCGCGCGCTCCGTAGCTGGCGAGCAGCCCGGGCGTGCGGTGGGCCGAGAGCACCCGCACCTCGTAGGGCACGCCCAGCTCAAGCAGCACCTGGAGTGCCCCTTCCATCGTCGCGAAATCGCTTCGCGATCCCATCACCACGCCCACGCGGGGCGGCTGCACGTCGTTCGTCACGTGCCTCATGGTAGTGGGTCGCGGGAAGGAGGGGGCGGGGCGGCCGACCCTCCCTCCGCCCCGAGGATTTCCCGCGCGATCTGCGCCAGTGCCCCCGGCGTGCCCATGCGCTCCCGGCCCTGGGCGCGGGCGAAGGCGAGGCGGCGGCCGTCCTGGGCCAGCGCCCGCACGGCGGCGGCGACGGCCTGCCCCTCGGGAGCGGTCAGGGTCAGGGCCGCGCCGAGCAGCCGCGCCTGCCGCGCCGCGAAGCCGGGCACATACTGCGGCCCGGCGGTCGGAAAACCGACGACCGGCACGCCCAGGGCCGCCGCCTGCTCGCTCGCGGTGCCCGCCGTGCCCAGGGCCAGTCCCCCCGTATCGGCCGCCGCGTGCAGCACCGCCGAGAACGCGCCGCGCAGCAGGCCCACCCGCACGTCTTCGCGCATGGCCCAGGCGAGCGAATCGGACTCGGGGCGCACCGCCCAGCCGGGCAGGGGGGGCAGCCCGGCCCAGTCGCGCGGCCACGCCACGAGGGCCTGAAACTCGGGCAGGCGGGCGGCGGCGTCCAGCATCACCGGCAGCGAGGTGCGGGCGTCGCCGCGCTGGCCGGGCAGCAGGGCCAGCACCGGGCGGCCGTCCCGGACCCCTTCCAGCCCGCGCTCGGGTGGCGGCAGGATATCGGGCGCGAAGCCCCCCCGGTACGCGGCGTTCACGCCCCGGCGGGCGAGGTGCCGGGCCGAGGCCGCGTCGCGGGTGTAGACCCGTTCGGCGCGGCGGCCCAGCGCGGTCTCCCAGGGCATGAAGGCGTTGGCCCCCAGGGCGTTGAGTTCGCGCAGGTGCCCCCGGACCCCCATATCCTGGGCGTACAGCACCGACACGAGGGGTTGCAGGTGTACCAGCGGCAGCCGCCTTCTCACGCGACCGCCCGGCACGGCCCCGGCCGCCAGCGCCCCCAGCCCCAGCGCGTAGGTGTCGCCCACCACGACCACACGCCCGACCTGCGTGCCCCGCAGCCGGGCGGCGACCGCCTGCCCCACCGAGGTCCCCACCAGCCCGGCCCCCAGGTCGGCGCGCAGGTTCTCCAGGCTGCCGAAGGGAAAGCCGCCCGAGGGCAGGTTCAGGACCGGCCCGGCGATCTCGGCCACGCCCGCGTAGGCCCGGCCCTCCCCCACCAGCGGCAGGGCCAGCAGGCTGAGTTCGGGCGACAGGCGGCGCAGTTCGCGGCCCAGCGCCGCGCCGATGAGGTCTTCGGCGTGGCCGTTGGAGATCAGGAGGAGGGCAGGCGCAGACATTCGCCCTATGTGTATCAGGCGGGCGCTAGGCTCGCGGCATGTCCGACCTGCTGAGCCTGCGCGCCGTCTGGGGCACCCGCCCGCTGCTGGGGGTGGCCGCCGGGCTGCTCATCGAGAACGAGCGCGGCGAGGTGCTGCTCCAGCGCCGGGGTGACGACGGCCTGTGGGGCCTGCCGGGCGGCGCGGTCGAGAGCGGCGAGGACTTTCTGGCGGCGGCGCGGCGCGAACTGCGCGAGGAAACCGGCCTGGAATGCCCCGACCTGACGTGGCTGGGCCTGCACGACGGGCTGGTCAGCGGCCCCGACCTGTACGGCCGATACCCGCACGGCGACGAGATCTACATCGTGGACGTGCTGTTCTATGGCACCCTGCCCGCCCGCGCCCTGGAGCACGCCTGCCCCGACGACAGCGGCGAGACGCTGGAGCTGGGCTGGTTCGCGCACGACAGCCTGCCGACCATCAGCGGCAGCATCAACGTGGTGTGCCTGAACATCCTGCGCCGCCGGGCGGGCCTGCCCCCGCTGGCGCTGCCGCCCCGGCCCCCGCGGCGGCCCGACCCCGGCTACTGGGCCGATCTGGCACGTCTGCTGGACGGACGGCCCTGGTTCGTGCCCGGCGCGAGCGTGTACGTGGAAGACGACTTGGGCCGCCTGCTGCTGCTGCGCGACGCCGAGAGCGGGCAGTGGACCCTGCCTGGCGGCAAGCTGGAACCTGGCGAGGGCCTGGAAGCCTGCGCCCGCCGCGAGCTGCGCGAGGAGACCGGGCTGGAGGCCGCCTCACTGGAGCCGCTGCACCTCCTGGCCGGGCCGGAATTCCGTTACCGCGACGGGGCGGGGGTCTGGGATTCGGTGGGGGTGGCGTACCGGGCGCAGGGCGTGAGGGGCGAGCTGCGCCTGCCCGCCGGCGAGGTCACGGAAGCGCGGTATGTCCGGGCCGCCGAGCTGGACGGCCTGGACCTGCTGGGGCCGTACACGCGCCGGGCCGTGGCGCTGTGGCGGGAGGCTCAGGCAGGGGCGGCCAGCACGGTGTAACGCTCCTCGCGGTAGGGCAGGCCCGCCGCCCGCGCCTGCCAGTCCCATTCGGCCACCCGGCCGGGCTCGTCCATCCACTCGCAGCGCCTCTGCCAGTCGGCGCGGGTTGGGGCGTGGGCCAGCACCGAGGCCCGCCACTCGCCCAGCACCTGCCACCCGGCGGCCTCCAGCTCGGCCGGCACCTGCGGCACGTCCAGCCGGGGGCCGACGTACAGGAACCGGGCGTCCGGGGCGGCCAGCGCGGGCAGGTGCCGGATGACCGAGGTCGGCCCCCGCCGCGACACGATCAGGTCAAAGGGGCCGCGCAGGGGGGCAGGCACCTCGCCCCGGCCGTCCCACAGGTGGACCTCGGCGTGGGGGGCATTCGCCTGGGCCGCCGCCACCCACTCGGGCACGAAATCGTAGGCGACCCAGCGGGCGGCCCGCGCACCGAAACGGGCGGCGTCGGGACCGTGCCCGCAGCCGGCCTCCAGCACCTGCGCCTGCGGGGTCAGCAGGGCGGCGAGCAGTCCGTCGAAGGTCTCCTCGGGGTCGGGGCCGGACAGCACGCGGCGCCACGGGTGGGCATAGACGCTCTGCTCGCGGCCGAGGCGGGCGTACCACGCGCGCGAGTGGGGCAGGTCGCTCATGGGCCAGAGTCTATGCGACGCTGGGGTCATGTCGCGCCCCCTGACCCTGCACCTCATGAACGCGGGCGGCCTGCTGCCCGGGGCCCTGGCAGGCGACCTCCGTGAGGTGCTGGACGCGGCCCTCGCGCGCCAGGGACAGCGCCTGGGCCTGGACGGGGTGGACGTGGCCGTACGGGTGCTGCCCTGGGGCCTGCCCGAGACGGGGGTCCACGGCTACGCCCCGGCCGGGCACTACGCCGAACTGACCCTCAGCCCGCAGAACCCGAACTTCGCGGCCCTCTGGGGCACCGAGGTGCCGGCGACCCTGGCCCACGAACTGCACCACTGCCGGCGCTGGCGCGGGCCCGGCTACGGCGAGACGCTGCTGGAGGTCCTCGTCAGCGAGGGGCTGGCCCAGCACCACGAGCGGGAGGAACGGGGCGGTCAGCCGGCCCCCTACTCGCGCCTCACGGCCGACCTCGCGCCGCTGTGGGCACGGGCCGCTCCCCTGCTCGACCGCCGCGACTACGGGCACGCCGCCTGGTTCTTCGGCTCGGAGGAGGCCGGACTGCCCCGCTGGGCGGGGTACGCCCTGGGCTACGACCTCGTGCGGCGGTTTCAGGAACGGCGCGCGCAGGACACCGCCGCGCTGGCGGACGCCCCGGCCGAGGTGTTCCGGCCTTTCGTGCCGGTGTGAAAAGAGGCGCCGCAGGCCTATGCCCCGGCGCCCCCTCTCAGCCACCTACTTCTCGCGGATGCTCCAGTTCCGGGCACGCACGGCCCCGATCAGGCGCTCCATGACTGGGTCCACCTCGGCGTCGGTCAGGGTCTTCTCGCCCCGGAAGACCAGACGTACGGCCACGCTGCGCCGGCCCTCGCCCACCTGCTCGCCCTGGTACACGTCGAAGGGCTCCACGCTTTCGAGCAGCCCCCCCGCCTCGGCGCGCAGCAGCGCGGCCAGCTCGCCGTAGCTGACATCCAGCGGCAGGGTCACGGCGAGGTCGCGCCACGCGGCCGGCGCGCGACTGGGATCGCGGAAGGCCCACTCGCGGGCCGGCAGCGGCAGCGCGACTTCCAGCACGAAGGTGTCGCCCTTGAGGCCGAAGGCCTGCGCGATCTCGGGATGCAGCGCGCCCAGATAACCCACCGCCTGTCCGTTCCAGACGACCTCGCCCGCGATGCCGGGATGCAGGGCGGCAGGCACGGCGTCGCCGCGCAGCTGCCGCAGCTCGAAGCCCGCGCCCTGGCTGGCCGCGAAGCCCGCCACCAGCCCGGTGAAGACCCGCAGGCCGCCCGCCACGCCCGGCTGGTCCGTTTTGGGCGCCAGGGGGCCGCGCATGAGCAGGCCCAGGCGCTCGGCCTCGCCGCCGGCCGGGAACACGCGCCCCAGCTCGAACAGCAGCGCCCGCTCGCCCGCGCCCTGGGCCGCCTTCAGCAGGCTGGGATACAGCGCCGTGCGCAGGCCGGTGCGGTCGGCGGTCAGGGGGTTACGCAGGCGCACGCCCGGCGTCTCGGTGCGCGCCCTGGCGGCCTCCTCGTCGCTGGTGAAGGTGTAGGTCACGACCTCCTGAAAGCCCAGGCCCGAGAGCGTGCGGCGCAGGCCCGTACGCGCGGTGTTCGCCGCCGAGGCCCCGACGTTGCTGTCATGGACACGCAGGCCGGGCAGCGTCTCAGGCAGTTCGGCGTAGCCGTGCAGGCGGGCCACTTCCTCGGCGAGGTCCTGCCAGATCGCCATGTCCACCCGCCACGAGGGCGGCGTGACGGTGAGGGTGTCGCCCTCGCCCGCCACCACGCAGCCCAGGCGGGTCAGGAGGGTGCGCATCTCGGCGGTGGCGACATGCATGCCCAGCAGCGCGCGGATCTGGTCGCCGGTCGCGGTGATCTGACCCGGCAGTTCCGGCTCGCCGACGACCGTCATGCCCGCCTCGGGGGTGCCGCCGCCGTGCTCGGCGAGCAGCCCGGCCACGCGGCCCGCGGCGCGCGGCGCGAGCAGCGGGTCCACGCCGCGCTCGTAGCGGTACACGGCGTCGGTCTTCAGGCCCAGGCGGGTCGAGGTACGCCGCAGCAGCACGGGGTCGAAGTGCGCCGACTCGATCACCACGTCGGCCGTGTCGGCCCGCACATGCCCGTGGTCGCCGCCCACGATGCCCGCGATGCCCAGCACGTGCTCGCCGGCCTTCGGCCCCTGTGACGCGAAGGCCTCGGCCACGGTCGGCAGGCTGCCCGCCGCGCCGTCGAGGATCAGGAGGTCCTCGGGGCCGGTCTCGTGCGTCTTGCCCAGCAGGTCGGCCACCCGCTCGCCCTGGCGCAGCCCGAAAGCCACCATGATCTGGTCGCCTTCGACGTCGCGGCGGTCGTACAACGCGGTCGGCTGCCCGAGTTCGAGCATCACATAGTTGCTGGTGTCCACGATCAGGTCGATGGAACGCATGCCGCTCAGGGTCACGCGGCGCTGCATCCACAGCGGGGCGGGGCCGTTGTGCACGCCGCTCACCGCGCGGGCGGCGAAGTGGTCGCAGCCGAAACGCAGCTTGCGCGAGGGGTCGCGCTCCAGCACGAGGCCACGCGGCGGCAGGGTCACGCGGATCTGGCCCTCGCCCACGGCCGGTGCTCCGGCGGGCGGCTCGCGCAGCTCCAGGTTCAGGAAGGCGGCGAGGTCGCGCGCCAGCCCCAGGGCACTCAGGACATCGGCGCGGTTGGGCGTGACCTCCACGTCGAGCACGGCGTCGTCGGTCCACAGTTCGCGCATGGGCGTGCCGGGGGCCGCCGTCCCGGCCGGGAACAGCAGCAGCCCCGCGCTCGCCTCGCCGATGCCGAGTTCCTTGGCGCTCGCGGCCATGCCCCACGACGCCACGCCCTGGAGCTGGCGCACGCCGTACTCGACACCCTCCAGCGTGGTGCCGGGGGTCACGAGAGCCAGCATGGTCCCGGCCGCGAGGCCCACCGCGTTCGGCGCGCCGCTGGCGATGACCTGCTCGCCGTGTTCGCCCACGTCGAGGCTCAGGCGCGTCAGGGCCGTGCCCTCGATGGGCGCAGCTTCCTTCACGGCGGCGAGCAGCACTCCGGCGGGCGGCGCGGGCACTTCCTCGACGCCCTCCAGGGGCAGGCCGAGGCTGGCGAGAATGGGTTCGAGCTCGTGAACGGGCGGCAGGCCCGGCACGAGGTCCTTGAGCCAGGAATAGGGCAGTTTCATGGGGTCTCCAGCAGGCCGCGCACGGCGGGGCGGATCGTTTCGGGCAGCAGGTTCACGGCGTCCAGGCGCTCCAGGGGCACCCACTGCGGGTCGTAGCGGTTCTCGTCGCTCTGGCGGACGCCCTCGGGGCCGTCGCCCAGGCGCATCTCGCCCGAGACGGCCGCCACGCGGAAGTAGTGCTCTCGGCTGCCCAGGGTCTCCAGCACGGCGAGTTCCTCCTCCACCGTCACCACGAGGTTCACCTCTTCGAGCATCTCGCGCACACAGGCCTGCGCGGGCGTCTCGCCGGCCTCGATACCGCCGCCGGGCAGCGTGGCGTAGGCGCGCCCTGCCCTGCGCCGCAGCATGAGCAGCACCTCGCCGGGCCGGGTCAGGACGCCCACGGCGCGTTCGCGGCCAGTCGCAGGTTCGGGCGCGGGTTCGGGCACGCTCACGGGGTCACGCCGTCCAGCAGCCAGTTCACGGCGGCCTGGGCGTGCAGGGCGGTCGTGTCGAAGGTGGGCACGGTGGTGTCTTCCGGCCCGACGAGCAGCGGAATCTCGGTGCAGCCCAGGATGATGCCCTGCGCGCCCTGCGCCACCAGACCGGCCATCACGGCGCGGTAGCCCTCGCGGGCCTCGGGGCGGATGTCGTTGCGGCACAGCTCGTCGAAGATGACGCGGTGGACCTCGGCGCGCTCGGCGGCCTCGGGGACGATGGTCTCGATCCCGAAGCGCTCGCGCAGGCGGTCCTTGTAGAAGGACTGTTCCATCGTGAAGGCGGTGGCGATGAGCCCCACCCGCTCCACGCCCGCCGCCTTCAGGGCCGCGCCCGTGCTGTCCACGATGTGCAGCAGCGGAATGTCGAGCATGTCCGCGATCTGCGGCGCGACGAGGTGCATGGTGTTCGTGGCGATGAGCATGGCCCCCGCCCCGGCGTCCTGCAATCGCCGCGCGGCCCCGCCCAGCAGCTCGGCGGCCTCATCCCAGGCCCCGGCTTTTTGCAGCGCGACCACCTGCGCGAAGTCGAAGGAGTGCAGCAGCAGCGGCGCCGAGTGCAGGCCGCCCTCGCGGTCTGCGTAGGCCGTGTTGATCTGACGGTAGTACTCAGCCGTGCTCGTCCAGCTCATGCCGCCGAGAATGCCGAGGGTGCGGGTCGTCTTCATGTGTTCCCCTGTGATAGTGGACGGGCCATGCGGACCGTCCGAATCGGTTCGTCTATGTTCTGGCTGTGGCGTTCACGCGTCTCGCGGACCGTGAAGCCCATCGCCCCGTAGAAAGGCAGGCCCTTGTGGTTGTCCTGGGTCACGCTGACCCACTGCTCGTGTGCGCCGTGCGCCCGGGCCTGGGCCGTCATGGCGTCCAGCAGCGCGCGGCCCGCACCCAGGCGGCGTTTTTCGGGGTCGAGGTACAGCACGAACACCTCCCAGGTGCCCGGCCCGGTGGGGCCGCCGCCCCCCGCCCCCATGACCTCGCCCTCCAGCTCCGACACGAGCCAGCCGTCCCACTGCCACCCCTGCCCGCTGTCGCTCGGGCCGATCTCGGAGGCGACGCGATCGGGCGTGTAGAACCGGGCGATCACGTCCTCGCAGTACTCGGCCGAGTGGATGTCGGCGTAGGTGTCGCGCCAGCCGGCCGAGCAGACCCGGACGATGGCGGGAACGTCGTCGGGCGTGGCGAGGCGCACGTGGACCCCGCTCACGCCAGCTCTCCTCGGAACTGCCGGAGCATCCGCGAGCTGTCGGCGCAGAAGGGCCGGAGGTTGGGACTGCCGAGGATTTGTTGGGGGAGATGGGTCATACGGGTTCTCCGTATACACGGTGGTAAATATTGCTCAGCACTGGCAGAACTTTCTCGATCATGGCCAGGCCGAGGCCAGGGACATCACGTTCCTGAAGAAGCCGCCGCACGGATTCGATGTCGTCACTCAGGCTACCTATGCCGTAAGTTGCCGGTTCCCTCGTCACGTCATACAGCTCATCGGCTTCCAGAATCGTCCAGTAGAAGTCATCTTGCGTCCGCGCGGAAAGAGAGCCTGTCCGGATGTCCGCCACGATCATTTCCAGGGCCTGGGCCAGTTCTTCAGGCTGAAGTGCATCCGCACTCACCCCAGTTCCCCCCGGAACTGCCCGAGCACGCGCGGGTCGTTGGCGTAGAAGTAGCGGATGTCGGGAATGCCGTACTTGAGCATGGCGATACGCTCCGGTCCCAGCCCGAAGGCGAACCCGGTCTTGCCCTCGTACACGCGCGGCTTGCCCGCCGCTTCGCGCAGGTCGTCCACGGCCTTGAACACGTTCGGGTGCACCATGCCGCAGCCGCCCAGCTCCAGCCACTTGCTCTCGCCGCGCGGGTTTTCCCACCACACGGCGAAGTCGGCGCCCGGCTCCACGAAGGGGTAGTAGCTCGGCTGGAAGCGCACCCGCGCCGAGGGGCCATACAGCCCGCGCGCCATCTCGGCGATGGTGCCCTTGAGGTCGGCCATGCTCACGGCGTCGCCCACGACCAGACCCTCCAGCTGGTGGAACATCGCCTCGTGGGTGGCGTCGGTCGCCTCGTAGCGGTAGACCTTGCCGCGCACCACGATCTTCAGGTCCGGCTCATGGTCCACCATGTAGCGGATCTGCATGGGGCTGGTGTGCGTGCGCAGCAGCCGCCCGTCTTCGAGCCAGAAGGTGTCCTGGAGGTCGCGGGCGGGGTGGTACCACGGCACGTTCAGGGCCTCGAAATTGTGGTGCTCGTCCTCGACTTCGGGGCCCTCGACGACCGCGTAGCCCAGGCGTTCGTAGATGCCCAGCAGGTCGTCGTATACCCGGTTGATGGGGTGCAGGCCGCCGGTCGGCAGGCCCAGGCCCGGCAGCGTCACGTCCAGCGCCTCGGAGGCCAGCCGGGCGTCCAGCGCCTCGCGTTTCAGGGTGGCTTCACGCTCGTCGAGGGCCGTCTGGAGGGCGGCGCGCACCGCGTTGATCTCGGCGCCGCGCGCCTTGCGTTCCTCGGGGGGCAGTTTGCCCAGGCTGCCGAGTTCCTTCGTCACCAGCCCGCTCTTGCCCACGTACTTCGTCTTGACGGCCTGCAGGGCCTCCAGGGTCGCGGCCCCGGCGATCTCGTTCAGTGCGGTGTCCTGCATCTGGGGTTCTCCTCTGTGTCTCGGTAGGGTCTGCGGCGATCCGGCGTCTGCCGGTAGAGGATGGCGCCGCGGCGGTTTCCTGCGGGGGCGCCGCCGCGACGCCAAAAGAAAACCCCGCCGCGCAACAGGTGCGGGCGGGGCGAAACGCGGCCGACCCTCAGGTCAGCGCGGCCCCGCTCCGGGGAAACGGCGAAAGTGTACCGGCGCGGGGCGTCATGCCGAACAGCGTAGCAGACCGCCCGGCCCCCGGTCCCCGGCGCGCGTTCCGGGTGCCTGGACGCCCGGTCAGGGCCGCTCCCGGGGGGGCAGGGCGGCCGCCCCGAACCAGAACGACTCGAAGGACTTGATGACTTCGATGAATTCGCTGATGGTCACGGGCTTGGGAATGTAGGCGTTGGCGTGCAGGTTGTAGCTGCGCCAGATGTCGCTCTCGGCGCGCGAGGTGGTCAGGACGATCACCGGGATGCGCCGCAGGGTCTCGTCCTCCTTGAGGATGTCCAGCGCCTCCAGGCCGCTCATGCGCGGCATGTTCAGGTCCATCAGGACCACGTCGGGCACCGGGGCCTGCGCGTGGGCACCCTCGCGGCGCAAGAAGGCCAGCGCCTCGATGCCGTCGCGCGCCACGTGCAGGCGATGAGGGAAATCGGCCTCGTCGAACGCTTCTTCGGTCAGCAGGATGTCGGCCGGGTTGTCCTCGACCAGCAGGATTTCAATGGCTCTCATGAGGCAGGTCTCCGGAGGGGGGGGCCGCGCCGCTCGGGGCGTCGGGCAGGCTAAAGGAGAAGATACTGCCTTCGCCCGGCACGCTGTCCACCCAGACCTCGCCGCCGTGGTGCTCGGCCGCGCTGCGCGTCACGGCCAGCCCGATGCCGCTGCCCTCGTAGGCGTCGTTGGCGTGCAGCCGCTCGAAGACCCCGAAGATGCGCCCGAAATACTGCGGCTCGATGCCGATGCCGTTGTCGGCCACCGACACCACCCAGCGCCCGGCCTCGCGCCGCGCCCTCACCCTCACGTGCGGGGCGCGGTCCGGCGCGCGGAACTTCAGGGCGTTGGTCAGCAGGTTCTGGAGCATGTGGCGCAGCAGCTCGGCGCTGCCCTGCACGGTCGGCAGCGGCCCCAGCTCGACCACGGCCCCCGTCTCCGCGACCTTGGTCTCCAGGTCGCCCACGATCTGCGCACTCAGCTCGGCGAGGTCCACCGGGGCGCGCACGGGCTTGGCGCTGCGCACCCGCGAAAAGGCCAGCAGGTCCTGGATGAGGTTTTTCAGGCGCTGCGTGGCCGAGATGGTGAAGGCGATGTACTGGTCGGCCCGCGCGTCGAGCTGGCCGCCGTAGCGCCGCGCGAGCAGTTCGGTGTAGCTGCCGATGGTCCGCAGGGGCTCTTGCAGGTCGTGCGAGGCGACGTAGGCGAAGCGTTCGAGTTCGCGGTTGCTGCGCGACAGGTTCACGTTGCTCTCGCGCAGGGCCTCGCCCGCCTCGGCCAGTGCCCGCTCGCGTTCCTGGACCGCCTGGGCCATGCCCACGAACTGCCCGCCCAGCACGTCGAGTTCGCGCACCCCGGTCCGGGTCAGCGGCCGGCCGTAGTGTCCGGCCGCCAGCGCCTCGACCCCACGCGTGAAGTCCTGCACCCCGCGCGAGACGGTGCGGGCCGAACGCCGCGAGGCCCACACCAGCAGCGCCGCGCACAGCAGCGCCCCCACCGGCGCGCCCCACTGCACGGCGCGCAGGGTCCGGCGGCTCCGGTCCAGGGCCGCCGCGAGCCGCCGGTTCTCGTTCTCGACCATGACCCCCAGGCGCTCGCGGGCCTGCGCCAGTTGCCGGCGCCCGCTGCCCTCCGCGACCAGCGCGGCCGCTCCGGCCAGCGAGCGCCGCCGGGCCGCGATCTCCTGCGCGGCGGTGCCGGTGGCCCAGGCCTGCACCTCGGCATTCAGGCTCTCCAGGTTGCCGAGCTGCCGGGCCGTGGCCGCCTGGCCGCGCAGGCGACCGACATCCCGCGTGAACGACGCCCGCGCGCGCGCGTAGGGTTCCAGATAGCTGTCGTCGCCGGTGATCACGAAGCCGCGCTGGCTGTTCTCCAGGTTCACGATGTCGCTTTCGAGCGAGCGGATCAGGCCCAGCCGGGTCTGGGAGCCCGTGACCTCCTGCACGCTCTGGCCGTTGACCTGCGCGCCGTACAGGGCCGCCGCCGCGAGCAGCACCAGCAGCAGGACGGGGGCCAGCAGCGGTCCCAGGATCAGGCCCGAGAGCGTGGCCCCGCGCGGCCGTCCTCCGGCCACGGACAGGAGGGGCGGCGCGGGCGGGGGGACAGCGGCAGACATGGCGGCTCCGATTGTAGGCCACAGCGGCAAATTGGCCGGCCGGTCATGAGGCGCGGGCATGCGACCATAGACCATATGGGCGAAGTACATGCGGAACCGTATCTCCTGGTGGTCGGCGTTCTGCTGATCGCCAGTCTGGTGGTCAGCCGGTTGGGGGGGCGGCTCGGGATTCCGGGGCTGCTGCTGTTCCTGGGCGTGGGGATGGTCGCGGGGTCCGACGGCCTGGGCATTCAGTTTCACGACTACGCCCTGGCACAGACCCTGGGCATCGTGGCGCTGTGTTTCATCCTGTTTCAGGGCGGCCTGGACACGAGCTGGGCGCACACCCGGCCCGTGGTGCGCCGGGGCCTGAGCCTGGCGACGGTCGGCGTGCTGGTCACGGCCGGGGTCATGGCGACGTTCGTCCACTTGGCGTTCGGCTGGCCCTGGCTCACAGCCTGGCTGCTGGGCGCGGTGGTCAGCTCGACCGACGCGAGCGCCGTGTTCTCGGTCCTCAAGGAGCGGGCCCTGGGCCTCAAGGGCGACGTGGCCCCGCTGCTCGAATTCGAGTCGGGCGGCAACGACCCGATGGCCGTGTTCCTGACGGTCGGGCTGCTCGAACTCATCGGGCATCCGGGCATGGGCGTGCTGGAGATCGTGCCGCTGTTCCTGCGCGAGATGCTGCTGGGCGCGCTGCTGGGCGTGCTGCTGGGGCGCGCGGCGCTGTGGCTGCTCAACCGGCTGCAACTCCAGTTCGAGGGCCTGTACTCGGTCCTGAGCCTCGCGCTGGCCCTGACCATCTTCAGCGGCACGGCCGTGCTGGGCGGCAGCGGTTTCCTGGCGATCTACATCGCGGGCGTCATCCTGGGCAACGCCGACTTCATCCACAAGCGCAGCCTGATCTCGTTTCACGACGGGCTGTCGTGGCTCATGCAGGTGGCGATGTTCCTCACGCTGGGGCTGCTCGTCAACCCGCGCGAGCTGCTGCCGACCGCCGGGCTGGCGCTGGCCTGCGCCCTGATGCTCGTGTTCGTGGCCCGGCCCCTGAGCGTGTACCTCAGCCTCGCGCGCGCCAGGATGCCCCTGAACGAGAAGAGCATGGTCGCCTGGGTGGGGCTGCGCGGGGCCGTGCCCATCGTGCTGGCGACGTTTCCGCTGCTGGCCGGGGTGCCCGAGGCCCAGACGCTGTTCAACATCGTCTTTTTCATCGTGCTGACCAGCGTGCTGCTCCAGGGGACCACCCTGGGCCTGGTGGCGCGCTGGCTGGGCGTGCGTCAGGCGCTGCCGCTGCGCACCGCCTACCCCATCACCTACACGCCCACCGGCCAGGGCAAGGGCGGCATGGTCGAGGTGGACGTGCGCGGGGGCAGCGAGGCCGACGGCGCGCGCATCGTGGACCTGCACCTGCCCCCCGAGGCGCTGGTCATCCTGATCCACCGCGCGGGCGAGTTCCTGATCCCGAAGGGAGCCACCGAGCTTCAGGCCGGTGACAGCGTGCTGGTGCTGGCGCAGGCCGGCGACCTCGGGGACGTGCGGCACAAGCTGGGCGGCGAGGTGCGCCCGGGCCAGCTGCCCTGAAGTCGCCCGGACGTCTGACCTGCAAAGACACCCCCACCTCGGCTCCGGGGCGGGGGTGTTACCGTGAGGGCATGACGACCGCCGAGAACCCCGCCCGTGTCCGGGACACGGCCATTTTCGACCTGATCGCGCAGGAGGGAGAGCGCCAGCGCGTCGGGCTGGAACTGATCGCCTCGGAGAACTTCACCTCGGCGGCGGTGCGCGAGGCCCAGGGCAGCGTGCTGACCAACAAGTACGCCGAGGGCTACCCCGGCAAGCGCTGGTACGGCGGCTGTGAGGTTGTCGATCAGGTCGAGCAGCTCGCCATCGACCGCGTGAAGGAACTGTTCGGGGCCGCGTGGGCCAACGTGCAGCCGCACTCGGGCAGCAGCGCCAACCTCGCCGTGTACAACGCCCTGATCGAGCCGGGTTCGACCGTGCTGGGCATGGACCTGTCGCACGGCGGGCACCTCACGCACGGCAACCCCGTGAACTTCTCGGGCCTGCGCTACCAGATCGTGGGCTACAAGGTCAGCCCCGACACCGAGCGCCTGGACATGGACGAGGTGCGCCGCCTCGCCCACGAGCACCAGCCCAAGATGATCATCGCGGGGGCCAGCGCCTACAGCCGCCACATCGACTTCGCGGCCTTCCGCGAGATCGCCGACGAGGTGGGGGCCATCCTGTTCGCGGACATCGCGCACATCGCGGGTCTGGTCGCGGCGGGCGAGCATCCCAACGCGCTGCCCCACGCCCACGTGGTCGCCAGCACCACCCACAAGACCCTGCGTGGCCCGCGCGGCGGCATCATCCTGAGCAACGACACCGAGCTGGGCGCGAAGATCGACCGCGCCGTGTTCCCCGGCTACCAGGGCGGGCCGCTCGAACACGTCATCGCCGGCAAGGCGGTGGCCTTCGGCGAGGCGCTGCAACCCGAGTTCAAGGCCTACGCCAAGCAGGTCATCAAGAACGCGCAGGCGCTCGCGGCGGCCTTCGAGGCGCGCGGCTACCGTGTGGTGTCGGGCGGCACCGACAACCACCTGCTCGTCCTCGACCTGCGCGCCCAGGGCCTGAACGGTACCAAGGCGACCCGGCGCCTGGACGGCAACTCCATCACCATCTCCAAGTCCACGCTGCCCTACGACACCGAGAAGATCATGCACGGCGGCGGCATCCGCCTGGGCACGCCCGCCGTCACCACGCGTGGCATGGTCGAGGCCGACATGGACACCATCGCCGGCCTGATCGACCGCGCCCTGAAGGAAGAAGACGTGAAGGCCGAGGTACACGCCTTCGCCGGGGGCTTCCGGCTGCCCTGAGCCTGCGGGCGGGCGGCGGCAGGCTGGGGTCCTATACCCCAGCCTGCCGCTTTCACATCACGACGTCCAGGCCGCTCAGACACTCCTCGGCGATCGCGCGGGCCAGCGGGTCGCGGGTGCTGCGGGCGTAGCTCACGCCGACATGCAGGTGCTCCTGGCCCGTCGCGTCGCCCACCAGCGAGAGGGTCTGGTAGAAGGCCAGATGGACGTGCGCGAGCAGGATGTCGCGGGTGCGCTCAGGGGGCAGGTCACGCAGCCGCCGCAGGGCGTCGCCGTAGGCCAGCGTGGCGCGGCGCTGGTCGCCCTCGACCGCCCACTCGCGGCCGAGTTGCAGGTCACGGGCGGCGCTGAGATAGGCCGGTCTCATACGCCCGATTCTAGCCCGCTCTACTGTCCGGGGCATGGACGGCTGGCTGGCAGTGGCCTGCCTGTGGCTCGCGGGCGCAGGCTGGGGCGCGCAGGTCTCGGGGCGCGGCGTGACGGCCGCTGGCCTGGCCCTGACCACGCTGCTGGGTGGGGCCGGTCTCGCGCTGGCCATCCGCGCCTTCCTGGCCGGCCACGACCTGCCGCTCGTGCTGGGCAGCGTGGGCGCGTTGGGGGCGGCGGCGCTGCTGGTGTTCACCCGCCGGGAGTGATGCCCGCCAACCCCTTACAGCCAGCCCTTCTCGCGCGCCCGCCGGGCCGCCTCCACGCGGTTCTCGGCCCCGAGCTTGCCGATGGCCTCGGAGAGGTAGTTGCGCACCGTGCCCTCCGAGAGGCCCAGGCCGGCGGCGATGGCCGAGGTGCTCGCCCCGCCCTCGGCCGCGCCGAGCACCTGCCGCTCGCGCTCGGTCAGGGGGCTGGGATCGGCCCAGGCCTCACCCGCCAGCGCGGGGTCGATGGCGCGCCCGCCCGCGTGCACCTGCCGGATGGCCTGCGCGAGTTCGGCGGCCGGCGCGTCCTTGAGCAGGTAGCCGCGCGCCCCGACCTCCAGCGCGCGGCGCAGGTAGCCCCCCCGCGCGAAGGTCGTCACGATGATCACGCGCACCTCCGGCAGCTCGGCGCGCAGCCGCTCGGCCAGGTCCAGGCCGCTGCGCCGGGGCATCTCGATGTCGGTCACGAGCACGTCGGGGCGCAGGGTACGGGCCAGCGACAGCGCCTCGTCGCCGTCGGCGGCGGCCCCCACGACCTCCAGGCCCGGCTCCAGCGACAGCAGCGCCGTCAGCGCGCCGCGCACGAGGGCCTGATCCTCGGCCAGCAGCACGCGGATCATGCCCGCACCGCCGCCGGGGCCGCCGGAACGGGCCGCCCGGCCAGGACCGGAAACTGCGCGCGCAGCCGCGTGCCGCCCCGGCCGTCGCGCTCCAGCGTGCCGCCGATGGCCCGCACCCGCTCACGCATACCGGTCAGGCCGCTGCCCTCGGGGGCCTGGCCGCCCACCCCGTCGTCGCGGATCTCCAGCACGTAGCCGCGCGGCCCGGCCTCCACCTTCACCTGGACCTCGTGGGCGCGGGCGTGGCGCACCACGTTGGTCACGGCCTCGCGCAGCAGCATGGCGGCCGTCGCCTCGACCTCGCGGGGCAGCTCGGGCAGGGGGCCGCCGACCCTCAGCGCCACCCCCGCCGTGTCCAGGGCGACCTTCGCGCGGGCGAGTTCGGCGGTCAGCCCGCTGCCCTGATAACCGCGCACCGCCGCGCGCACCTCGTGCAGCGCCTCGCGGCTGATGCGCTCGACCTCGCGGATCTCGGCGGCGGCCTGCGCGGGGGCGCGCTCGGCGAGGCGGCTCGCCAGTTCGCTTTTCAGCACGATCACGCTCAGGGTATGGCCCAGCAGGTCATGCAGGTCGCGGGCGATGCGCTCGCGTTCGGCCTCGGCGGCCAGGCGCTCCTGCTCGCGCTGCAACTGGGCCACGCGGGCCTGGGCGACGTGACGCAGAAATCCGGCGTGGTTGGCGTAGGCCGTGACCAGCGTGAACACCATGTTGACGACGATCCAGGGCAGGTCGTCCAGGCCGTACTGCCCGCTCCACAGCGGCAGCGCCATGACCAGCGCGGCGAGCAGGCTGCCCCACAGCGCCACGTAGGCGCGCGACTGGTAGCCCACCAGGGCGCCGGCATACACCAGAAAGGCCGAGGCCCCGCCGTCGCTCAGCCGGAAGGTCACCCCGTAGGCGAGCAGCGCCCCGACCCAGCCGATCAGCGACCAGTACTCCCGGCCCTCGCGGCCCCGGCGAAAGACCAGCACGTACAGCACGACGAACCCGGCGAGGACGGCCCAGAACAGCGCCGTCTCGCCGGGCGGATGTGCCCGCTGCACGAAACCCGAGACCGGATAGGCCAGGAACATCAGCCAGAAGAGCGGAAACAGCTCCCAGAATCGGCGCGGCATGCTGGACATCAGGGACCTCCGGAGGGCGGCGAAAGGGGCGGCGAGGCCACGCGCGGCCCCCCGCCCATCATGCACCCGCACTAGCTTTCCCGGCTCTCGTCGCGCCGCAGCCCCCACACCGCCAGCAGGCCGAACACGGTCCCGAAGGCCAGCAGCGCCAGCCAGTGCCCCGGCTCCTGGGCGCTCTGGCCCGCCACGGTCCCGACGCCGATCTGGCCCAGGTGGTAGGCGGGCAGCCAGGGCGCGAGGCTGCGCACGAAGGCGGGCAGGGTCCCGAAGGGCACGAACAGCCCCGAGGCGAAGGCCATGATGACGCTCACGAGCTGCGCCGTGATCTGCGCGGCCTGCGGGTTGGCGAGAAAGCCCACCGCCAGCCCCAGGGCGATCAGGGGCACCATGCCCAGCAGCAGCTTGCCCAGGGTGAGCAGCGCCAGCCCCGCACCGAAGGTCACGCCGCCCGCGAAATGCGCGAAGGCGTAGAGCGCCGCGAGGGCGAGGGTACTGAACAGCAGGGCCGCGAGCACCTTGGCCGCGAAGAACAGCCCGGCAGGCATGGGCGAGGCCCGCAGCAGGCGCAGCCAGCCCCCGACCCGCTCGACCGCGATGCCCGACCCGAAGCTGAACAGGGCGAGGCTCAGCAGCGAGTAGATGCCGAAGCGCACCAGGATGATCTGCCCGACGTTCACGCCGCCGTCCGTGACCTCGCGCACGGCGGGCAGGCCGAACAGGGCGAAGAACAGGATGGGAAAGCCGATGGTCCCGACCGCGAACATGGGGTTGCGCAGCATCCGGCGCAGTTCGGCCAGCGTGAGCTGCGTCAGGGCGGGCCACAGGGGGGCGGTGCGGCCGGCGGCGGGCAGGGGCAGGTCGGCGGGCAGGGACAGGTCGCTGAGCTGGGTCATGGCAGGGCTCCTCGGAAGCTGGACGGAGAGGGCGGGGAACTTCGGGGCGGAGGGCTTCAGGGCAGGAATCTTCAGGCCTGGGCGCCTGCGGACTGGGAGGCCGGGGCAGGACCAGGCCGCGTCAGGGTCAGGAAGGCGTCTTCGAGGGTGGCGCGCGTGACTTCGAGGCCCCGCAGGTCGGTGCCGGCCAGGAACAGCGCGCGCAGGGTGGCCTCGGGGGCGCGGCTGCGCAGCTCGGCGTGCCCGGCGGCGTCCACCTGCGCCTCTTCGACGCCGGGCAGGGCGCGCAGC
Source organism: Deinococcus gobiensis I-0 (assembly GCF_000252445.1). GTDB lineage: Bacteria > Deinococcota > Deinococci > Deinococcales > Deinococcaceae > Deinococcus > Deinococcus gobiensis. The sequence goes on from NC_017790.1 coordinate 2,846,257, forward strand.
TCGGCGAGCACGAGGTCGGAGACGAAGCGCACCCGCGCGCCCCCCACCCCGGCGCGCAGGGTGTCCGGCGTGCCGTCGGCCAGGATCTGCCCGCCGTTCATGACGACCACGCGGTCGGCGGCGCGCTCGGCTTCTTCGAGGTAGTGGGTGGTGAGCAGCACGGTGCGGCCCTCGCCGCGCAGGCGCGATACCGCCTCCCAGAAGGCGATGCGGCTGCCCGCGTCCATCCCCGTGGTCGGCTCGTCGATGAGCAGTACCGCCGGGTTGCCCACCACCGCCAGGGCGAAGGCCAGCCGCCGCTTCTGACCGCCCGAGAGCGCCCCGGCGCGCCGCCCGGCGAGGCTGGTCAGGTCGGCCAGGGCGAGCGCCTGCTCTACCGCCAGCGGCTGCGGGTAGAAGCTGGCGAACAGGTGCACGGCCTCGCGGACGGTCAGCGCCAGTGGAATCGCGCTTTCCTGCGGCATGGCCCCCACCTGCGAGCGCACGCCGGGGCGCTGCGGGTCGCCGCCCAGCACGCGCACCTCGCCGCGCGTGGGCCGCGCCAGCCCCAGCAGCAGCGAGATGGCGGTCGTCTTGCCCGCGCCGTTGGGCCCCAGCAGCGCCGTCAGTTCGCCTGGGCGCACCTCCAGCGTCAGGCCCCGCAGCGCCTGCACTGCCCCGAAGGTCTTGTCTACGCCCCGCAGCTCTATCGCGTTCATGGCCTCATGGTGCCCGCCGGCCGGCGCGCGGCCCAGTGCGCGCTGTCAGGCGGCCGGGGTGACAAGTGTCATGCGGGGGGCACGCCCGTGCCCCGACCCTCCCGCGCCCCGCCAACCCGCTAGACTCGCCCCATGGCCGACCTTGACCGCGTGCGCGGGGCGCTGCGCGCCAGCATGACCGCCTGGGCCACCCTGGAAGTCCGGGGTGACCAGGCCCGCGTGATCCCCGCTCCCGACCTCGACACCCTGGCCGCCCACCTCGAACAGGCCGACCCGACCTGGGGCCTGACCTGGGGCTGCGACGCCGCCTCGCCCTACGTGGTGCGCGCCCTGCTCAGTGCGGGCGGCGTGTCGCGCGGCGGCCTGGGCAGCGGCCCGACCCTGCACGACGCCCGGCTCGCGGCCCTGGCCGACACCGCGCGGCTCTACGGCGTGGGTGCGGGCGGCGAGGGCCACTGGGTCGAATACGACCCCGAAGACGGCCCCAACACCGCCGACCTCGACGCCGACCTGGGCGAGGCCGACCTGGACGGCGGCGGCCCGGCCCCCGTCGCCCGTGCGGCCACGCTGCCCCCCGAACCGCCCCGCGATCCGCAGATGGACAAGGCCCGGCGGCACATCGAGGACCTCATCGAGCAGCTCAAGGCGGCCGGCAAGAGCGGCGCGGCCACCCGCGTGCTGCTGCGCGGCTACGGTGAGACCCTCGAGGAGAGCCGCGCCATCTACAAAGAGCTTCAGGCCATCTTGCGCGGCTAGCCATGCACAAGCTGATCGCCATCGGGGACGTGCACGCCGACTTCGGGCTGCTGTGGGACGCGCTGCGCGCCGCGAGCTGCGTGGACGCGCAGGGCCGCCCCACCCCGCCCGTCCTTTCGGGGCTGTACCAGGTCATCCTGATCGGCGACCTCGTGCACCCCAAAAGCGCCGAGGGCTACGCGCGCCTGATCGGGGCCGATTCCTTCGACCCGCGCGACGAGACCCACCTGCTCCAGGCGGCGCGCGAACAGGTGCGCGAGCTCGAACGCCTGCGCGCCTATCAGGAAGCCGCGCCCCACGCGATCCACATCGTGCTGGGCAACCACGACGACGCGGTGCTCAACCCCCACTTCGTGCTGGGCACGAACGGAGGCCTGCGCCACATTGAGTTCGATCCCGAGCGCGGCGGCGTGATGCTCCCGCCTCAGCTGCACACCTGGATGAGCGGTTTTCCGCGCGAGCTTCGGGTCGGGGACGTGCAGTTCGCCCACGTGTCTCCCCTGCCCGCGCACCTGCATTACGACGACCTGTTCTATGCCGACCACAGCTCCAAGCGCTGGTTTCGCGAGACGCCCGAATACGTGCAGATGGCGGGCCTGCGCTTCGGGGTCTACGGGCACACCCAGCCCGGCGGCGGCATCCTCTTTCACCACGACGATGCGGGCGAGCTGAGTTTCGCCATGATTGACGCCCTTCAGGAGCGCGAGTATCTGGAGGTCATGTACGACGCCGCCGAAGCCGGGCAACTGCGCAGTGTCTGCGCCGTGCCCTTCTGAGCGGCGGCGGACCAGCGCGCGGCCGTGTTGACAACTGTGGGATGCGCGGCTATCCTTAACCCCGCTGCTTTTCGGAGTGGCGAAACCACCAGACTGGTCCGGTAGTGTAGCGGTTAGCATATCTGCCTGTCACGCAGAAGGTCGCGGGTTCAAATCCCGTCCGGACCGCCAAGTCCCCCTCGGGGGCAAGGCTAGGTAGCTCAGCTGGTAGAGCAAACGATTGAAAATCGTTGGGTCGCCGGTTCAAGTCCGGCCCTGGCCACCAAGATCAACCCCCGTCCATCCGGCGGGGGTTTTTTCTGTGTTCCGTCTCCCCCAGCGGGGGCGCGGCACAGATTCGCCGCGCGGTCCAGGGGCCAGGTGTCACGATGTGACCATGAAACCTGCCGCGCGACTGCTCCCGGCTGCCGTCCTGATGGGCAGCGTCCTGCTCTGCCCGGCCCAGGCGCAGGGCATCAAGGCCATCAACAAGAATCTGGGCTATCTGGTCCAGAAAGACCCCATCACCGACGTGAACACCAGCTACGTGATCCTGCTGGAGGTCAACGATCTGGACGGCAATACCGGACTGCGCCTGCGCTGCGACGACGACGGCAAGCCGAACGTCTGGGGCAGCTTCGCCGGTAAGAACGAGATCGTGCCTCCGGACCCGGACGGCACGGACCACCACCTCTGGCCGGACGTGATCGTGCGCCTGGGCAACGACGCGCCGTTCACCGTGCCCGACAAGGATCTGTACAGCATCACCGACGACTCCAGGTCCATCGGCCTCGACGGCACCTCCTTCGACCGGATCGTGACGGGTCTCCTCGCCGGCAAGCGGGTGGTGCTGCGGTTTACGGGCGACCACCTGCGCCAACCCCTGACCTACACCTTCTCGGCCCAGGGTTTCGGCTCGGCCTGGCAGGCCGTGAAAGCCTGCAGGTAGACCCGGCCTGGACCCGGCCCGCCCCCGTCTCCCGGCGGGGGCTTGTCCGTGCTGCCCATGCCACGTTGTCCCGCCGCCCAGACCTGATAATGTCCAGCGCCGCCACAAGGCGCACATTCTTCATGCCGGACGACCTGTCTCGTCGTCCCGGTCGCCCCACAGGCGACTGCCCCGAGGAGCCCCACCATGACCATTCAGGACCAGAACCGCCCCGCCCAGAGCCAGGACCAGAACGGCTGCGCCCCCGCCAATCCCGGCTTCGACCGCCGCTACGACGTGCAGGGCCTCGACGCCATCGACGTGGCCGTACTGGGCACCTTCCCCAACGTGCGCGACGACGATCCCGTGCGCTACCCCGGCGAGCCGATGCAGGTCGAGATCGTGACCGACGAGTTCAGCCCGGTATGCCCCTGGAGCGGCCTGCCGGACTTCGGGCGGCTGGAGATCAAGTACCTGCCGCGCGCGAGCTGCGTGGAACTCAAGAGCCTGAAGTACTACCTCACGAGCTACCGCTTCGTGGGCATCTACCACGAGCACGCCACCCGGCGCGTGCTGGCCGATCTGGTGGCGCTGCTCGACCCGCTGAGCATGGAGATCCGCTGCGACTACGGCATGCGCGGCGGCCTGAACACCATCTGCACCGTGCGTTACGTGGCCCCCGACCACACCCCGGCCCGCTGATGCCCTGGCGACTGGCGACCGAGTTCACCTTCGACTCGGCGCACACCATCGTGGGCTACGACGGCCCCTGCGGGCGGCTGCACGGCCACACCTACCGCGTGCGGCTGGAGCTGACCAGCGACCGGCTGCGGCCCAGCGCGCACGTGAAGCGCCACATCATGGTCGCGGACTTCAAGACCCTGAAGTGGGCCAAGAAGGATGTGGACGCGGGTGGCCTGGACCACGCCTACCTCAACGACCTGCCGGAACTGGGCGACGACACGACGGCCGAGGTGATCGCCGCGTACATCCACCGCCACACGATGGCGCGCGTGCGGGCCGACCTGCCGGGGGGGGACGACGGTGCCGACCTGAAGTTGCGCGTGACGCTGTGGGAGACGCCCGACAGCAGCTGCGAGTACTGGGAGTGAAGTACCCCGTCTACGAGCGCTTCTATACCTGGCAGGGCGAGGGCGTACACCTGGGGCGCGCGGCGTACTTCATCCGGCTGTACGGCTGCCCGCAGGCCTGTCCGTGGTGCGACAGTGCCGGCACCTGGCACCGCGATTACCGTCCCGAAGGCGTGACCCTGATGTCGGCCGAGGAGCTGGCGCAGGCTGTGCGCGCCGAGAGCCCGGACGGCGCCTTCGTGGTCGTCACAGGGGGCGAGCCGATCCTGTTCGACCTCGCGCCGCTGACCGGCGCCCTGCACGCCCTGGGCCGCCGGGTGCACATCGAGACGAGTGGCATCGCGCCCCTGCGCGGCGATCTGGACTGGGTGACGCTCTCGCCCAAACCCTTCGGCCAGTGGCCGCTGCCGGAGGTGGTCGCCCGCGCCGACGAGGTCAAGCTCATCGTGCACGAGCCGGGCGACATCCGTGCCGGGCTGGAGACGCTGGAAGGCCTGCGAAAGGACGCCGTGCTCTGGCTGCACCCCGAGTGGAGTAAGGCCCGCGAGCGCGACGCCGGGGTGCTGAACGCCATCACGGAGGCCGTGAAGGACGATCCGCGCCTGCGGGCCGGCTACCAGATGCACAAGCTCTACCGCGCCGACGACCTCGACGTCCGCAGCGACAAGCGCCTCATTCCCCTGGGCGGGAATCCGGGGCTGGGGTACTGAAAGGAACCGACATGATCGACATGCAAAAACGCGCCGTGGTGCTGCTCTCGGGCGGGCTGGACTCCAGCACCGTGCTGGGCCTGACCGTGCGCGAGGGCTACGCCTGCACGGCCCTCTCCTTCCGCTACGGGCAGCGGCACACCGTCGAGCTGGAACGCGCCGCGACCATCGCCCGACAGTTCGGTTCCGACCACCGCGTCATCGACATCAATATCGGCTCGTTCGGCGGCAGCGCCCTGACCGACGAGGCGATGGACGTGCCCACCGGGGGCACCCAGGACGGCGTGATTCCGCCGACCTACGTGCCGGGGCGCAACACGGTGTTCATCGCGGTGGCCCTGAGCCTCGCAGAGGCCATCGGCGCCGAGCGGGTCTGCCTGGGCATCAACGCGGTGGACTACAGCGGCTACCCCGACTGCCGCCCGGAGTACCTCGCGGCCTATCAGACCCTCGCCGACCTCGCCAGCAAGGCGGGGCTGGAGGGACGCGGCGCGGTACTCACGGCGCCCCTGCTGGCCATGTCGAAGGTGGACATCGTGCGCGCGGCGCTGGACGTCGGCGTGCCCATCGGGGAGACCTGGAGCTGCTACCAGGGCGGCAAGGAGCCTTGCGGCGTGTGCGACTCCTGCATGATCCGCGACAAGGCGCTGGCCGAGGCCGGACACCCGGAGCTGACCGGCCCGGCCTCGCCCTACCACCAGGGCTGAGCGGGGCGTTGAGGGCCGCTGCCGGAGCGGCCCTCAACGCTCTGGGGCTGGAGCGGGCAGTTCGGCGTGCGGGGCCTCGTCGCCCCGCGTGCTCAGGATCGTCGCGCCCACGACCAGCAGTCCCCCCAGCAGCCCCCGCACCCCCACTTGCTCGCCGATGAGCACGAAGCTGAAGGCCGTGGCCGCGACCGGCTCCAGGGTGTAGACCAGACTCGCCTCGGCGGCGCTGACGTGACGCTGGCCGACCGTCTGGAGCAGTGTGGTCAGGGCGGTCGCCACCACACCGAGGTACAGCAGCGGGCCCCACGCCCCCGGCGGAGGCAGCAGACGCCCCGGCTCGGCTACCGCCGCCCAGACCAGCGCCAGGCCCGCGACCGCCAGCACTTGCGCCAGCGTGAAGGGCAACGGCGCGTGGTTGCGGGCCACCTTTTCCAGCGTGACGATGAAGCCCGCGTAGGTCACGGCGCAGGCCAGCGCCCACAGGTCGCCCACCACCAACCGCCCCCCTTCCCAGGAGAGCAGGGCCAGTCCGGCCACCGCCAGCGGCAGGGCGGCCCACAGCACGGCCGGAATTCGGCGGCGCTGCGCGGCCACCAGCCATAGAGGCACGAGCACCACGCTCAGGGCCGTGAAGAAGGCGGCGCGGTTGGCCCCGGTGGTCTGGAGGGCGACCGTCTGGGTGCCGTACCCGGCGATGAGCCACGCCCCGAGCAGCAGGCCATCGCGCCACAGCGGCGAAGCCGGGGCCACAGCGGGCCGGGCCGGGCGCAGCAGCAGGGCCGCCGGCAACAGGGCCAGCGCCGCGATCAGAAAGCGCCACGCGATGAGCACCGCCGGGGGCAGGACCTCGCCAAGCTGCTTGACCACCGCGAAGGTGCTGCCCCAGACCGCCGTCACGAGGATGAGAAGAAGCAGGCCGCGCAGACGGGAGGTCATCCCGAACCCAGGCGGAAGACGCGGAGACACTTCAGGTCGGACACGTCGAGAATTGTACGGAGCGGACGACAAAAAGGGGAGGATCGCCGGCTGGCTCTCCTCCCCTCCCTGGCACTGGGCCGGCTCAGTTGATCTTGGCCCGGAAACAGAAGCTGCCGGTGGTATTGATCGCCAGTGTGCCGATGGTCGCCGTCACCGTGTTGCCGGAGACACTGGTGGTCGCGCCTGTGAAGGCCGTGCTGGGCGTCACCTGCATATTGCCCTGCTTCACGAACAGGCTACCGGCGACCAGTGTGGTGTTGGCCGGAACCCCGTCGTCAATCCTGTAGTTGTTCAGGGGCAGGCTGCCGTAGTTGGTGAAGTCGATACAGTACTCCAGCACGTTCTGGGGAAGGCCGGTGCCGGTGCTGCTCCAGGCCGGCGAGGTCGCCGGGATGGGCGTGGCGGCCGGCGACGACCCGAGGTTGTGCACCTGCTTGAACAGCGCCGTGTAGGCCGTACCGGTGGTCGCCGTCGCGGCAGCCGAGTTAGCGGCGTTCGTCGCCGAGGCCGAGACGCTGTTGACCAGGGCGCTCTGGGGCTGGGTGGCCCGCAGGGTCGGCGCAGTGGGGGCCGTGACCGTGACCTTGAACGTACGGGTGGCCGCCGTCCCTGTCGCCAGGGTTCCCACCGACCAGGTCAGGTTCTGCCCGTTCTGGGTGGTCGTCACCGCATTGCCGTTCTCGGTGACGGTGGGCGTCCCGACGTTGGCAGGCAGGACATCGGTCAGCGTCACACCCGTCGCCGCGACGCTTCCGTTGTTGGTGACCGTAACGGTGTAGGTGAGCACGGGCGGCACAGGCTCGGCCCCACCGACTGGACTGGGATACAGCGCGACCGTCCGGTCAACCGTCTTGGTCACGGTAAGCACAGGCCTGGCCGTGTCGGTCACGGTGGGATCGTTGGGCGCAGGCGTGTTGGGATCGTCGCTGAGCACGCTGGTCGTCGCCGCGCTGCCGGTCGAGTTGTCCGAGTAGGTGGCGGTGGCCTGGTTGCTGACGCTGGTCGTTCCCGCGTTGACCGTCACCCGGAAGGTCAGGGTCGCCTCTCGGTCGGTCGTGACCGTGGGGGTGCTGTCGGCCTGAAGAACGCCGTTGGCCGCTCCCGGGCTGCTGATGATCTTGGCCGTGGCAAAGGGCATGGCTCCGTTGTTGTCGGCCACGGCCACCGTGTTCAGCTTGGTGCTGCCTGCGACGTAGGTTGCACCTGCCGGAATGGGATCTTGCAGCGTCGTCTCGGCCGCGCTGATGTTGCCGCTGTTCCTGACGATGATGGTGTATTCGATGGTATCGCCCGGAAGGATCAGGCTGCCGGCACTGCCCGCGACTTTCGCCGCCGTCTTGGTCACGCCGATGATCGGATTCAGGGTGGGATAGCTGCAGCTGGCCAGGTCGGAGTTGCCCCGTAGCGTGTTGGAGGCGGCTGTTTGGGTAACCGTAAGGGCAGCCAAATTGACCGCGATGATCCGTCCACCGGCAGAACTCGCATAGATGGTCTGCCCAATAGCCGCATAACCGCCGTAGGTGTCAGTCCCGATATCTGTGTCGTTCAGGCGGCCCAGGAACAGGACACCGCCATTCGGGCGCACGAGGAAGGTATCGAGGTACGAGCCGTTGTTCCCGTTGTTCACGCTCAGGAACAGGTTACCGGCACTGTCGGCAAAGAAGTCGCCGCTTCCAGAAATGGTGACTGCAGGTGTTAGACCGGAACTGTCCGTATAGTTCAGGGTCGTCGGGCCCGAAATGGTATAGGGCGCCGTGGTTTGAAATCTCCAGATCTGGGTACCCACACTGAAATAACCGAGTCCGTTTGGATTAACCGTGGTCGGCTGCGTCACACCCAGCCGTAGAACACGGAGACTCCCGGTAGTCAGCCCACTGATGGGCACCGAGGCAACCCACTGGCCTGTCGTCACATCGTAGACTTTGAGGTTTCCGTCTTCTGCCGCGACGAACAGTTTAGTTCCGTCTGCACTGACCCCTAGAGCCGCATTGACATTCGCGCTATTGGCTCCAGGAGGCACGGTGGCGATCGTATTCCCCACCGTGCCATCCGGCGACAGAGTAGCGATCTTCTGGAATCCGTTGGTCGTGTCTCCCAGGAGGGCATAGAAGTTATTCGTGCAGGCCAGCGGCGGATTGGTGATCGTCACGTCTTCGCCCGTGCTGCTGCCGGAGGCGTAGTTGCTGCCGGCCACCGTGCCGCCAGCCGCATAGGTATCACCGGGCGAAATGGTCCCCGTAGCACTCGTGCGGGTCGGATCGGTATAGCTGACCGTCGCCGGGTTCTGGTAGGTGCCGGCGGCCGCCGAGTTCAGGTTCACCGTGAACGTGACGCTGAGACTGCCTCCCTGTGGCAGAGTAAAGCTGCTGGTCGCGCTGCCGAATAGGGCCGTGGTGGTCCCCGTACCCGTCGCGCTTGCCGGGCCGCTTGCACCCCCGTTATAGGTCGTAGCTGTGGTGGCGCTGTAGGTAAAAGGTGCAGGCAGCACATCAGACAGGGTCACGCCACTGGCCGTCCCCCCCGTATTGCTCACCGTGATGGTGTAAGACGCCGTCGTATTCGTGCCGGACACCCGCGAAGGGGTACTGGTCGTCTTGGTGACCGTCAGAGTGGGAAAGCAGGTCGCCGTGGCCGAAGCGCCGGGGACCTGGGACACGGTCGCCGTCAGGGCCTGCGTGCCCACACTCCCGGGCACCGCTCCGAAGGTACCACCCGAGGTCGTCCCGGCTGCGCCGCCCGCGACAGACACGGCAGGCCCACTGCTGGACAGCACCACGGCGCCGCCACCACCCCCACCCCCCGGGCCGTGCGGAGACCCGCCGCCCGTGTTGGTCCCGCCGGTTCCGCCGTTTGCCGTGACGTTCAAGGTGCCGGGCAGCGCGTTGGGCGAGACGATCATCACGCTGCCGCCTGCGCCGCCACCACCGGAGCCGTCGTTGACGACGGAATTGTTGGCGTTCGCACCACTGGCCGAAACCGTACCGGAACCGGACACTGTGCCGGCCCGGACCATCACGACGCCGCCGCCCGCCGCGCCGCTACTCGCCAGACCATTCGCCGGCGTGCCCGTCGCGTTGTTGGTCGTTCCCGCGCCGCCACCGCCCCCCAGCGTGAGCTGCGAGACCCCGATCGAGACGGCCGCGCCCCCGATCCCCCCTACGGGGCTCTGGGAACTCCAGGCGTTGCCCCCTTTACCGCCGGCACCGCCACCGGCGCCGCCGCCGCCGCCCGTGTTCTGATCGTTGGCGGCTGGGTTGCTGTCCGTCCCGCCGCCCCCCGCGTTACCCGGCGCACCCCGGGCAGAACTGCCCCCCGGATAACCTTCGGTCGTGGTATCGGTCTGCACCGTTGCCCCGTTGGCAAGGACATACTGGGGCGTTCCCGCGACCCCTTCACCCTTCTGGGCGTGGTAGTTGTTACTCGCCGCACTGGCATACGCAGTGCCCGATCCTCCCGTGCCACCGGACAGGCCCCGGCCCGCCCCACCCCGGAAACCCAGGCCGGTCGCCGTGACACTTCCCCCGTTCAGCCCCAGCGATCCTGCCACGTCGAAGGCCACCACACCGCCGACCGCGCCGTTCCAGGCCGGCGCCGTCACCGCCGAAGTCCCGAGGGTCGCGCTGCTGTACTGCGGAATCCGGATGACCTGAAACCGCTTGGCGCCGCTGGACGCGCTATAGGCCGAGTTGGCGTAGCTGTTGATCAGGCCACCGCTGTTGCCGTCACCACGGATGCTGACGCTGCCGTTACCGCTGGAGGCCGAGGTCGCCACGACATACTCGTACTTCCCGGCATTGACGGCAGTCGCGCCGGAACCACTGGTCCCGCCGCTGCCGTAAGCAGTGCTGTCGGTGGAGTTGATGGTCGCGTCCTGCATCTGCATGACCAGCAGCAGGTCGCCTGCCGTGATCTGGGTACTGGCTCCGGCACTGGCCCCCAGCGAGAGGGTGTTCGCGCCGGCCGGGGCATTGGCCGTCCCCGGATAGTAGGTGTTCACGACCCCGGTGAGATTGGTCCCCACGCCGTCTTTCCCCGGCGTGGCGCAGGTGATGGCCTGCCCCGCCGAGCCCAGCGTGACCAGTCCGGTCACCAGCCAGGCGCAGGACCGCCACGCGCCGATCTTTGCTTTGTTCACCATGACTGTCCTCATTTCTTGCGGCCCAGCGTCTCGTCCAGCGTCAGGTCCAGGCGCAGGTATGCCCCGGGCTTGGTGTAGGCCGCGCTGCTCGTCAGGCCGTCGAAGCCCTTGAAGTTGTAGCCGGCGGTGAGCCAGGTGCCGGGCAGGGCGCGGAAGCTGCCCTCCAGGCCCACGCCGTACTGGGTGGTCTGGCTGGCGGGCTGGCTCAGCACGCGGCCCCAGGCGCCCACGCCGAAGCGCTCGCCCAGGTAGGCCGTGCCGCCCAGCGACCCCTGCCAGGTGAAACTGCCCTGGTCGGCCAGCAGCGTGCGCGTTTCCAGGCCGCCGCGCAGCGCCCAGGTCGGCTCGCGGTACTCGGCGCTCAGGCCGGTGCTCAGCTCGGGCGCATTGCCCGCCAGGGTGCCCTGAAGGTACCGGGCGTAGCCCAGGCTGCTCAGGCGGTCGCCCCGGTAGGCGTAGCCCAGGCTCAGGCGCTGGCCGTCGCGGTCCTGACCGAATTCGGCCAGGGCGTCGGCGGTCAGCGTGAGCTGGTCACTGAGGCTGCCGGTGATCCCGGCGCGCACGACCACCCCGAACTCGCCGTCTCGGCGGGTCACGTCGGTGCCCAGCGCCGCGCTGACCCGGTCGGTCTTGTAGTTCAGGTCGGCCCCGGCCCCCAGCTCGGCCGTGCCGGTCGCCATGCCGTACAGCGCGCTGCCGCGCAGGCCCAGAGCCAGGCGGTCGTTCAGCGGCAGGGTGGTCGTCACGCCGAAGCGGGCGCGGTTGCCCGCACCGCTCGCGGTAGGCAGTTCGTACCCGGCGGCGTAGGTGGTGTTCCCCAGGGTGCTGTCCAGGGTCAGGGCCGCGACATGGCCCTCGCCCCAGGTCACCTTGTCGTTCAAGCCCAGGCTCACGTTGCGGCTCACCTTGAAGCGGGCGGTGATGTCGGTCGTGGTGTCCAGGTTGCCGCTCAGGGGCTGCGTGTGGACGATGTCCACGTCCACCGGTTCCTGGTGGTAGCCCACGCTCGCCACGGCCCCCAGGCCGTACTCGTCCCCGAAGGCGTAACGCGCCCCCAGGCCCACGCTGAAGGGCGCGAGGCGGTAGTCCGCGCGGGCCGTGACGCTGCCGCCGCGCGTGTGGTCAGCATTCTCGACATCGGCCACGCGGGGCAGCGGCACGTCACGGTACTGGGCGTCCACGACGGCGCTCAGGCGCGGGGTCAGGCGGCCGGTGTAGTTGCCGGTGACCTCCAGGCCGTCCGCGAACTTGCCCAGGCCCGCGTAGCCGGGCTGCTGGTAGCGCACGCGCGCGCTCAGGGCGTGGCCCTCGGCGGGGCTGGCGCTCACGCTGGCGCTCGCCTGCACACCGCCGCTGTAGGCGACCAGGGCGTCGGCGGTGGTGGAGCCGTCGGCGTACGTGCCGCGCACGCCCGCCGTGACCTGGCCGTCGAGGCTGACGGCGGCCGCACCCACCGTGGTCCGGCCAGCCGCGTATTTCACCTGCGCGCCGTAGGCCAGGGTCCGGCGGCCCAGCGGGTCGCTCAGGCGGTAGCTGACCGCCACGGCGCGCTCGTTGAGCTGGCCGTCGAGGCGGTCCAGGGCGCGGGTCAGGGTCACGACGCCGCTGCGCGGGTCCAGCACGTAGTCCACATTGCGGGCCAGCGTCACGCGCGACAGTTCCTTGCCCGTCTGGCGCTCCAGCGTCAGGACCTCGATGGTCTCGCTGCCCTCGCTGATGTTCCGGTCAGGCAGGTGCAGCAGCCGCGTGCCCTCGGGCGCGATACGCAGGTCCGACACGCGGTCGCCCGGCACGGACGCCACGAACCCCGACACCTGCGGGTTGGTCTTGCTGTAGGCGGTCAGGGCGGTCAGCTGCTCGCCCACCGGCAGCACGTCGATGGGCAGGGCCGAGCGGCGGTACTCGGCGCGGAAGCTCGGATGGTCGTAGCTCAGGGCCACCGGGTCGATGCCCTGCAGCGGTACCTGCTCGGTGCTGGCGTCGCCGTACACCGGGTTGCGCACCAGGGTGTTCTCGTCGGTGGGCAGCCGGTCCTTGTCGGCGGCGACGTACAGCTTGCCTGCCCCGACCGGTCCCTCGTAGTAGGCGCGCGCCTGCCAGGTGAGGTCGCCCGCGCTCAGGTCGCCGTCCAGGCCCAGGGTCGCGCTCGCCAGCCCCACGCCGACGCTGTTGCGCCCCGGCGTGATATCGAAGCGGTAGGTGCGCGCGCCCGACCCTTCCTGCACGTCCAGGCGCAGCGGCACGGGCGCGCTCTGGGGCTGGAGTTCCAGCACGCCTTCGCCGTCGGTCAGCCGGACCTGAAAGCCGCTGTCGATGGGATTGGCGTCGGCCACGCGCGGCTCGAGGCTGCTGTTGACCGTGATGGTCTGCTGGCCCGAGGGATGGCCGAAGGCGTCGAGGGTCCGGATACGGATGCGGATGGGCGTGCTGCCGTCGGCCACGGTCGAGACCGGCGTGATCTCGGTGCGGGCGGTCGCGCCGGTCAGGTACACGGAGGTGGTCTGGCCCAGGAAGCTCAGGGTATTGGGACCGGGGCGGATGGGCACGCCCACGTAGGTCAGACGCTGCTTGCCGGCCGCGCCGTCCTGGGTGTTGGTGCCGATCAGATCCTCGGAGACCGGTGTGCCGTTCACGCTGAGGGTCGGCACCGTCCCCTGGGGGGCCTCGACCGTCACCGTGATGCGGTCGCGCAGCCGGATGACGCTGCCGTCCACCGGGAATTTGATGGCCCCGGCGTTTTCCGTGTCTCCGGTATCAGGGGCGCTGGTCACGGCCGAGGCCGACGCGAAATCGGCCGCGTCGATCTGGCCCTGGAGCACCTCGGTGCGGTTGCCCGGCAGCACGACGCTCAGGGCAGGCTGATCGAGCGCGGGCAGGGCGCCGCTCTGGGTCAGCTCGTAGCTGAGCAGGCCGCGCAGGGCGGAGGCTCCGGCGGTGTCCGTATCCGCCGCGCCGCCGGGCAGCAGCGCCGAGGCGGGCAGCGTCCAGTACAGCACGCCGCTGGCCCCCTGGACGGGATCGGCCACCGGCTTGCCGCCCAGCAGGCTGCTGCCCGGCACGGGGGTCGCCCCGGCGGGCAGGCGGTGCGCCACGACGACGGTCAGGGCCTGCGCGGGCACGTCGAAGGGCAACGAGACGGTGCTGCGCCGCAGGACCGCCGGGGCCTGGGCCTCCGCAGGCAGGACCGGCGCGCTCTCCTGTGCATGGGCCGCCGACCCCAGCATCAGCAGGGTGCTCAGGGTCACGGCGGCGTGTTTGGCGTTCAGCTTCACTCTCAGTACCTCCAGCTCACGGCAGGATCGGTGGTCGCGGCCCGCGCTTCGCCCGTCCAGTCGAAACGGTACGTGAGCTTCGTCTCACCCGCACCGAGAGTAGTGCTGAGGGTATTGCTGCCCTCTTTCAGGACAGCTCCCCCAGGCAGGGGGTCTTCCAGCCGGAATTCGGGCAGGTCACGCGGGGTGCTCAGGGTCAATTCCACGACGTAGCCGCCAGAAACGGCCGTCACCACCTTGTCTAGCCGTAAGTCACCTACTTGTAAGGAGGTGCGTCGTAGGGCGCCCACTTCTCCGCCCAGGGGTGCCAGCGGAAAGTCCACGCTGGTCAGGCCGCGCACCTGCACCGTGCGGGTCCCGCTCAGGCCGCCGTCGGCGGGCACGGCCAGCGCCGGGTAGGGCACCGTGCTGGGGTCCAGACGCAGCGCCTGCGTGCCGAAGGCCACATTGGAGAAGTGGTAGCGCCCGGCCGCGTCGGTCAGGGCCAGTCGGCCACCCGCCAGCACGATGCGCGCCCGCTCGATGGGGGTATCCACCCCGGCGTCGTAGCGCCCGTTGCGGTTGCGGTCCACATAGACCATACCCAGCAGGTCGGACACCGGCGCGAACTTCAGGGGGTCGAGGCGCACGGTGGCCTTCGCCTGGTTGCTGGCGATGGCCCGCGCCACGCCGCCCGCGCCGGTTCCCACGACCTGCACCACGTTGTCGAGTTCGGTGGCCGCTTCGGGCGTCACGCGGATGGCGTAGGTGATGACCACCTCGCCCCCGGCGGGGATGGAGGCGACATTCCAGCGCAGCTGGCCGTCCGTGACCGCCGGGTCAGCGAAGGGCTGCCCGCCCAGGGTGGCCGTGCCCGGCAGGTACAGCAGACCGCGCGCGGGGGTATCGGTGATCACAGCGTCCACGACCGCCGTCGTGGCCGAGGCGTTGCGCACCCGCAGGGTGTAGGTCAGGCGGTCGCCGTAGGTCACGATCTGCGACGAGACGGTCTTGTCGATCAGGAGCTGCGCGCTCCAGACCGGCGTGGCGACGGCGTTGCTGGGCAGCGGCGTGGGCAGTTCGGTCGTCACGAGGTTGAAGACGTTGGTCAGGGCCTCACCGTCCACCGCGCGTGCGCTCACGGTCGCCTCGACTTTCAGGGTGCGCGACTCGCCCGGCGCCAGGGTGCCCAGCCGCCACTCGGCCACCTGGGCACCGGCCGCGCCGCTCAACGTGCCGCCGTCGGACGCGCCCTGGCCGTCCACGTGCGCGGGCAGCGGGTCGCTCACGACCACGCCGGTCAGGGGGCGGGCGAAGGGATTGCGCACCGTCAGCGTGTAGCTCAGGCGGTCGCCCACGGCCACCGTCGCGTCGGCCGCCAGGACCGCGCCGTCGGCCGAGGTCGCCACGACACTCTTGCGCAGCTCGGGCAGGCCGTTCTCGATGGCCGTCACGAGGTCGCGGGTGGTGTTGCTCGTGCCGCGCTCGCCCTGCACCGTGATCAGGGCGTCGAGGGCACCGGTCTGCGAGGGCGAGTAGCACACCCGGACCAGCGAGGTCTGGCCGGGGGCCAGCGGCAGGGGCTGGGTCAGGGGCGCGCCGCCGGGGCCGGAGAGGGTCGCCTGCGCCGCGCCCTGCGGGTAGGTGATGACCACGCGGAAGTTGTCACTCACGTCGCCCGTGTTCTGGACGGTGTGGTCGAAGCACACCTGCTGGCCGACCACCGCGAAGGGACGGGTCTGGGTGTCCTGCGCGGTGCCTTCCGGGGCCAGGGGCTGATCGAGCGGGCCGATGGCGACGCCCGGCAGGTAGCGGACGTCGGCCGTGGCGGTGCTGCTCGCACTCAGGGCGCGGCTCTGTACGGTCGCCGTGTTGGGAATGACCCGGCCCTCGGCGCTGGGGGTCGCCAGCATCCGGAAGCTCAGGTTCAGGGTCTCGGCGGGCGCGAGGCTGGAAGCGCGCACGCGCACGCCGCGCACCGGCTGGGTTTCCTGGGCGCTCCAGGCCACGCCGTCGGAGGTGTATTCCAGGGTCCCCCGGCTGGCCGAGGCGCTGCCGGCCACGAAGCTCAGGCCCTGCGCGAGCTGGTCGGCCAGCAGGTCGGTCAGGACCACCTCACGGCTGCTGCCCTGGCCCGCGTTTCCGGCGGTGACGTTCACGGTCGTCTCGGTGCCGGGGCGCACCAGGGCCGGGGTGAAGGTCTTGGTGACGTTCAGGACCGGCGGCGCGCCCACCCGCACGCGGCTCACGTTCGCGCTGCTCTGGCTGCCGCCGCACGACGCGACGAGGTTCACGAAGGCGTCGCCCTGGTCGCTGGGACCGGCGTCGGCGACCAGAAGCACGTCGGCGCTGGCGTCGGGCGCGAGGTCCACGCTGCTGATGAGCGGCTCGCCGCTGTCGAGCGCCCCGTTGCGGTTGAGGTCGGCGTACAGGGCCACGGCGGGGGCGAAGGCGCTGCCCTCCTCGCGGCGCGCGGCCAGGGGCAGCGTGGTCTGCGCGTTGCCCGCGTTGACCACCGTGTAACGGAACACGGCCCGCTCGCCCGGCAGCAGGTCGGCGCTCTGGCCGGGCGCCGCCACCGTGCCGCCGGGCGTGACACTGACGGCGCACACCGCCTGCACGGTCGTCGTGACGACGTTGCTGTCGCTGCGGGTATCGCCGCCGGGCGTCACCGCCTCGTAGGTCGCGGAGGCCTGGTTGTTGATGGCGGTGCCTGCGGGCGTCCCCGCCGCCAGGGCCGAGGTCACGCCGGCCAGCAGGCCAGTCAGCAAGGTGGTGTGCAGAGCGGGAAAGCGCGACATGGGATCTCCTTGAGGGGCGCGCTGGCCAGTCAGGAAACGCCGCGCGGGAATCGGGGAAGCACTCGGCAGTGCGGGAACAGTCAGCGGAAAGAAGGGTCCGGTGTTGGGGTGAAGAAGTCGGCCGGTCAGAAAAGCGTGCGGCGCCGGCCTGGAAAAGCCGGCGCACCTCGGAAAAAGGCTGCGGGAGGTGCGCCGGTGGGGCTCAGTTCACCGTGACGGTGAAGGTCAGTTCCATCGTGGAGTTGGCGGGCAGGGCGTCGGGCTGGTTGTCGCCGTTGACGTCCGCCGCGACGGCGATGACCGTGCCGGCCGCCGCGCCCGTGCTGGGGGCGGTCGTCGACCAGTTACCGTTGCCGACCTTGTAGATGACCTTGCTCACGGCCGCGTTGTTGACGGTCAGGCTGGCCGCCTGGAAGGTGGTGTTCGCCGGCACCGTGTCGTTCAGGGCGAAGCCCGAGACGGCCGTGTTGAAGTTGTTCTTGCCGATGATGCGGTAGACGATGTTCTTGGTGGGCAGCACCGTGGTGTTGCCGGCCGTGTAGCCGCTGGGGTTGTTGATGCCCTTCTGGGGGGTGGCCCCGGCCGCCGTCGTGCCGTCCTGGGTGAACTTGGCGACAACCACGTTCCCCACTGCGCCCACCTGGATGGCGTCGTTGAGGTCGGTCATGGTGATGGTGCTGTAGTTGCCCACCGCCTTCTGGCTGACCGTGTAGGTGCCCGCCGCCGTGCCGTCTGGCACCGTGATGACGGCGTAGACCTTGATCTCGCTGCCCGCAGCCACGACCGGGGTCACGAAGTTGCCCGCGCCGTTGGTGGGCAGGGCCGCGCCGGTCGAGTCGACGTAGGTGATGGTCGCGCCGGCCGGGAGGTTCGTCACGGTGGCCGACAGGGTGAAGCTGTCGTTGTAGGCGCCCATGTTGGCGACGTCCATCGGGAAGACGGCGACGTTGTCGGCCGCGTTGCCGGTGTTGATGTTGGTCGTGGTGTTCGCGCCGGGCACGACCTGCTGGACCGGGGCCGGGGTCGGCGCCGCGCCCAGCGTGCCGTCGGTGCTGTCACCGAACTGCGCGGCCGCCGAGTTGATGATGTCGGTGGAGGTCGCGTCGGCCTGAACGTCGGCGTCCTTGAGCGAGTCGGCGCCCACGATCACGCTGATGGGATCGATGCGCGAGGAGTCGTCGGGGTCGGGCAGGGTGACTTCGGTGCGGTAGATCACCGTGCCGCCGGCCGGGACCGTGACCGTGGGGTACAGGGCCCCCGGGGCCACCGGGATCGGCGCGCCGGTCGTCGGCCCGAGGAACCGGACCTGAACGCCGTTGGGCAGCGTGAACACGCCGGTCGAGGCGTTGTAGGTGGTGCCGGCCAGCAGCAGGCCGTCCGGGCCGGCGGGGAACAGCTGCACGGTGTCGCTCGTGGTCGTGCTGTTGTTCTTCAGGTCGTTGGTGAAGATGATGACGTCGGGCGTGCCGGCCTTGTCATTGGTCTGACCGGTCGTGGGGTCAGTCGAGGGGTTGTCGTTGTCGGCCTTGGGGTAGGCGACCTGACGGTTGCCCTGGGCGTCCACCACGATGGGCGTGCCGCCCGAGGTGGGGTCGCTCGGGTTGCTGGGGGTCGAGGGGTAGGCGGTCGTGACCGGGTTGGTGGGGTTGGGCTGGTTGGCCGTACCCGGCGTCACCGTCGGCACGCTGGCATTGCCCTGGGCCGGCGGGGTGGCGGTCGTCGTGCCGTCGGGGCCGACCGGGTTGGTCGGGTTGGCGATGTTGGGGCTGCCCACCAGGTTCGGCTGGAAGGTGGTGATCTTGACGAACTGGAGGTCCGCGCCCTGGGCCGGGGTGTTCACGACCGCGCCGGCGTTCACCGTCTGGTTTTCGTACAGGGTGCTGCCGGTGGGCACGCCGTTCTGGCCGGCGGCCGTGCCGGTCCCCGTGACCGAGGCCTCGGGCGAAGCGCCGTAGGTGGCGTTGGCCGGGGCACCGCTCGGCACCGTGAGCTGCTGGCTGAACTTGACGACGCCGCCGGCACCGGCGGGCAGCGCGATGGTGTAGCTGCCGTCGGCGTTGGGCGTCAGGGCCTTGCCGCTGGCGTCGAGGTACTTCACGTCGAGGCCCGTGGCGCTGCCGGTCGTGTTGGGACGCAGGGTCACGGTCAGGGCAGTGTTGCCGTTGTTGACGATGTCGTAGTCGGTGGTCACGACCTGGCCGGGAACCGCGCCCGTGACGACCTTGGGGGTGTTGGCCAGGGTGTTGCCGTCGGCCGTGCCGTCGTCGTAGACCACGTCGAAGCTCGGCAGCGCCAGCACGGTCGTGGAGACGGTGTTGGAGGCCGAGGTCGCGGCGGCGTTGGTGGTGGGGTCCGTGAACGACGCGGTCGCCTGGTTGGTGATGGCCACGCCGGCCTGGGTGTTGGTGGTGTTGGGCGTGGGGGCCGCCGCCGCCACACCGGCCGCCAGGGCCACCATCAGGGAGATGAACTTCGTGCTTCCTTTCATATTTCCTCCTTGCTCATGGCCCTGTCCGGGCCGGGCAACTGCTCCACCTACATCAGCGCAACGTCTTGAACAAAACCCTGACTCGGCCACCTACCCCTTCGGGCACCCTGCTGTACGGATTCGGCCTGCGTTCCGGCCCGGGCTGGGCAGCGCGCGGCGATGCACGGCGCTGTATGCAGGGGACCGTCCGGCTGTGGACTGAACTTCCGGTGAGAGACCTGAGGCGGGGGGCGGGCGGGTTTCACCGGACACGAAGCCCGCGAAACTTTGGATAACTTAAGATTCACACTCTTACGTCATACTTACTGAGTAGTAGGCAAGATTGCCGTCTGCAATCCGGCTCCCGGACCCGGCCCTCCGGATGGAGGAAAGAGCGGCCAGCACGGTGCCCAGCCCCTCCCGGACGGGTAAGATTTTTCTTGATCCGGACTCCCTTTACCCCCACCGGGGGGCACCCCTTCCCCCCGTCCGGTCCCCCGAGCCGGCGGTTCTTCCCTCTGGCCCGCCGCCTTCTCCGGAGCCCGCACTGGGCGCGGTTTATCTGTCCGTTCCTTACAAATGCCGCCTGCCCGAGACGCCATGCTGGGGGCCGGAGGCAAGACATGGCGCGGATCACGCGGTACAGCAAGTTCGAGGGCGAGCTCGACCAGCTCGATTCCTCGGAACTCATGCAGATGATTCAGGAGGCGCTGCTGGGTCAGGGCATGAACGACCCCTACGACCCCGACCCCAACGCGCGCCCCAGCATGGACGACCTGTTCGACGCCATTCTGGAGGCGCTGGCCGAACGCGGCATGATCCCCGAAGAGCAGCTGCTCGAGGCGATGCAGGCCGACGACGTGCGCGAGACGGCGCTCGGGCAGCAGATCGAGCGCCTGATGGACAAGCTCCAGCAGGACGGCTTCATCCGCAAGGAGTTCGGCGACGAGGACGGCCAGGGCGGCGCGGGGCAGGGCGGCGAGGCCACCTTTCAGCTCACCGACAAGAGCATCGATTTCCTGGGC
This sequence comes from Deinococcus gobiensis I-0, assembly GCF_000252445.1. Taxonomy (GTDB): domain Bacteria; phylum Deinococcota; class Deinococci; order Deinococcales; family Deinococcaceae; genus Deinococcus; species Deinococcus gobiensis. The sequence continues at coordinate 2,866,562 of NC_017790.1, forward strand.
TACAAGAGCCTGCGCGACCTGATGGGCGGCCTGGGCCGCAGCAGCGCGGGCGCGCACGACACCCGCGAGTACGCTTCGGGCATCGAGATGACCGGCGAACTCAAGAACTACGAATTCGGCGACACCATGAACCTCGACACGACCGCCACGCTGGGCAACGTGATCTCCAAGGGCTTCGACCAGCTCGAGGAGTCCGACCTCGTGATCCGGCAGGCCGAGTACAACTCCTCGGCGGCGACGGTCGTGCTGCTCGACTGCTCGCACTCGATGATCCTGTACGGCGAGGACCGTTTTACCCCCGCCAAGCAGGTGGCGCTGGCCCTGGCCCACCTCATCCGCACGCAATACCCCGGCGACACGGTGAAGTTCGTGCTGTTCCACGACTCAGCCGAGGAAGTGCCGGTGGGCAAGCTGGCGCAGGCGCAGATCGGGCCGTACCACACCAACACGGCCGGTGGCCTGCGGCTCGCGCAGCAGCTCCTGAAGCGCGAGAACAAGGACATGAAGCAGATCGTGATGATCACCGACGGCAAGCCCTCGGCCCTCACGCTGCCCGACGGCCGCATCTACAAGAACGCCTACGGCCTGGACCCCTACGTGCTGGGGGCCACCCTGCGCGAGGTCGCCAACTGCCGGCGCAGCGGCATCCAGATCAACACGTTCATGCTGGCGCGCGACCCGGAACTCGTGGGGTTCGTGCGCCGGGTCAGCGAGATGACGCGGGGCAAGGCCTACTTCACGACCCCGCAGAACATCGGGCAGTACGTGTTGCAGGACTTCATGACCAACAAGACCAAACTGGTGAACTGAGGCGGCCATGAACCGGCGGGGCTCCCCATCCGGGGAGCCCCGCCTTCAGTCGCCGCTCAGAGGGGGCCGGCGGGGCGGCGGCGCAGTTCGTCGCGGATTTCGGCGAGCAGTTTTTCTTCGGCAGTCGGCTCGGGGACGGCGGGGGCCGGGGCCGGTTTCCTGAACCGCTCGTTGATCAGGTTCATGGGGCGCACCACGAACACGTACACGACCAGGGCCGTCAGCAGAAAGGCGATCAGGGCCGTGACGAAGCTGCCCCAGTCGAACACCACGCCCTCGACCGTGAAACGGCCCGCGACCTCGCCCCGGCCTCCGGTCGCCAGCTTGATGAGTGGGGTCAGGAAGGCGTTGGTGAAGGCCGTGACGACGCTCCCGAACGAGGCCCCGATCACCACACCGACGGCCAGGTCCACGACGTTTCCACGCACGACGAAATCCCGGAATCCACTGAGCATGGTCCGATCTTCGCACTGCGTCTGACCCGGAACGATCCCGAATCCGGCCGGAATCTAGACAGGGAGACATTTGTCACATCGGCATGAAAAGGCCTGCGCCGCCGGCCGGGCCGGCGGCCCCGCAGTGTTAGCCTCTGGACCATGAAACTGAGTGACTACCGGGTCAGGGGCAAGCGCGCGCGGCTCGCGGACTGGGACACCCGTGAGGACGGCGGGCTGAGCAAGGAAGAGGCGCAGCCCCTGCTGGCCGAACTCCAGGAGGAGCTGGCCTCCTGGCAGGAGCGTCTGTACGCCGAGGGCAAACAGTCGCTGCTGGTGGTCTTGCAGGCGCGCGACGCCGGGGGCAAGGACGGCACGGTGAAAAAGGTCATCGGGGCCTTCAACCCGAACGGGGTGCGGGTATCGAACTTCAAGGTCCCCACGCCCGAGGAGAAGGCCCACGATTTCCTGTGGCGTGTGCATGCCCAGGTGCCGCGCGCGGGCATGATCGGCGTGTTCAACCGCAGCCACTACGAGGACGTGCTCGTGCCCCTGGTCCACGGCGAGATGGACGAGGAAGCGGCCGAGGAGCGCCTGAAGGACATCCGGCATTTCGAGGCGCTGCTGGGGCGCGGCGGCACCCGCGTCGTGAAGTTCTACCTGCATGTCAGTCCCGACGAGCAGAAAGAACGTCTCCAGGCGCGGCTCGACGACCCCAGCAAGCACTGGAAGTTCAACCCCGGCGACCTCGCCGAGCGGGCGCTGTGGGACGGCTACACGGACGCCTACGAGGCGTGCCTGGCGACGAGTACCGACGCCGCGCCCTGGTACGTGGTGCCCGCCGACCGCAAGTGGTTCCGCGACCTGCTCGTCAGCCGGGTGCTGCTGCACACCCTCAAGGACATGGACCCGCAGTACCCGGCCGTGAACTTCGATCCCCGCGCCATCGCCATCGAGTAAAGGCGGGGGCTGGCCCGCGTCCGGCCCCTCCCCCGCCCCGTCGTCAGGTTGCCCTGCTCAGTCGTCGGCGGCCTGACCGGTCTTGCGCGGCACCGCCGGGTTCTCGACGAACTCGGTGGGGTCGTACAGGTCGAAGCCGATGCCCTTCTCGTAGTCCTGGATCTTGACGTGCAGGCGCCTGACGTCGCCCTCGACCATGCCGTAGTCGAAGGTGTCCCAGATGGCGGTGGTCCCGAAGTTCCCGCCCTCGAAGGTCGGCACCTCGCGCGTCTTGCGGATGCCCTCTTCGAGCGCCTTGCGGCTCTCGATGCCGAGGTTGCGGAAGGCCACCTGCATCACGTCGCGCGAGAAGTCGCGCGGGCCGTAGATGCCGGCGCGGTACACCGTCTCGTAGAACTTCTGCCAGTCGGGAATGAGCGTCGCGGCGGGCATCGAGAACTGCCCGATGACGTTCTTGACGGCGTCGAGCGTCTGCTCGGGGTAGTAATAGAGGTACATCCGCACGCCTTCGAGAAAGAAGTTGTAGTGCGCCGCCTCGTCCACCGCGATGGTCTGGGCGACCTTGGCGAGCACCGGGTCGCTCACGCCCGCGAGGTGCGGCCGGTCACTCTTGCCCTGGGCGATCTTCATCATGTTCAGGTAGTTGAGCTGGGTGGCCCGCTCCTGGAACACGGTGTACACGAGGTTGTGGATGGCGTCCGGAAAGGGCAGTTCCCAGGTCTGGGCGCGCAGGCGCTCCTTGTACTCCTCAATCCAGGCGGGGCTACGCTGACCGCTGAACAGCACGGCGTTTTCCCAGGCGTCGGCGTGCTTTTCCTCCTCGCTGCCCCAGCGCAGCTGGAAGTGGCTGCGGCCGTGCGAACGCCGCACGAGGTGCACGAGGTTGGAGGTGAAGTCGGGCGCGTACTGCTCGACCGCGAAAAAGCCCTGGAGGACCGTGATCAGTTCGGGCGGCAGGTTCTTGTTCATGCCGCGCCAGTCGAAGGACTGGTCGGCGTTCCAGTTGCGCGTTTCCTGGCTGCGGGCGGTGTACCAGCGGTACAGGCCCAGGAACCCGCGTTCGATCAGGCGGTCTTTTTCACGGTTGCTCAGCAACCCGGCAGGCGTCTGGGGACGCTCGTTCAACATGTTGGGAGGCAGGATGTCGGCCATGCACGTAACTCCTTCGCCGTCCGGCGCTCAGGATTGTGGACGGTACGGCACCCAGCTTAAACCCTCTTGTTGAGAACCGTTCCCGACTGGGACAGGGTGCAACTTCACCCCCCGTCAGCCGGAGGTCAGGAGGCGGGCACGAGACGCAGCAGCGCGATTTCGGGTTCGCAGAGGTTGCGCAGGGGCAGGCCGCTCAGCCCCAGGCCCCGGCTCACGTAGCCCGGCGTGCCGTGCGCCCCCGTGACCCAGCCCATCGCGTAGCGCTGGCCGTAGCGGCTGGGCACCACCGGCGCGCCGACCAGCGGCAGCCGCACCTGCCCGCCGTGCGTATGTCCCGACAGCGCCAGCCCCACGCCGGGCGGCAGCTCGGGCAACAGGTCGGGGTTGTGGCTGACGAGCAGCGTCGCCCGCGTGCCCGCTCCGGCCAGGGTGGCGGCCGCGTCGGGCTGCCCGTTCCAGAAGTCGTCCACGCCCGAGACCCACAGGTCGGCGCGCACGGCGCGCCCCGCGTTGCGCAGCACCGTCACCCCGGCCGCCGCGAGGCCGCCTCCAGCCGCCCGCGCCGCTCGGCCCAGTCGGGCTGCCGGACGCCGGAATGCCGGTCGTACCCGAAACTGCCGTAGTCGTGGTTGCCCCACACCGCGTAGGTGCCCAGCGGAGCGCGCAGCCGCGCCAGCTCGGCCAGTAGGTCGGCGGAGGCCGCGTGCGCCCGGCGGTCGAACTGGTCGCCGCCCAGCAGGATCAGGTCGGGGCGCAGGGCCAGCGTCGCTTCCACCCAGGCGCGCACGCTGCCCACGCCGATATACGGCCCGTAATGCAGGTCGGTCAGGAAGGCGGCCGTCAGCGGGGCGCGCAGCCCCCCCAGGGCGCGGGTGTGCCGCGTGACCCCGAACCGGTAGGCCTGCGCCGCGCCCGCGCTGCCCAGGAACGCCACGGCCGCGCCGCCGCCCAGCAGGCTCCGGGTCAGGCCGCGCAGGACGCGCCGCCGCGCAGGATCGGGGGGAGCCGGAATTCGCATGCCGCGCAGGGTAGAGGACGGGGCCGCTCTCCATCGTCATCCGGAAGGGGGAAGGCCGCGCCGCCGCCCCGTGACACACTGCCGTTTGTCCCCGGCCCCTAGACTGACCGCGTGAATCCGAACGACGCCTCTTTCCCCGCCGACCCGGACATTCTGGTCATTGACGTGCTGGACGAGGACGCGGGCCTCGCGGACGTGGAGGACAGCCGGGGCCGCACCTATCAGGTCCCGGCCGAGTGGCTGCCCGGCGCGGCGGACGGCGCGGCCTACCGCGTACAGACCGGCCCCGGCGGCGTGACCTTTACCCCCGACCCGGACGGCGCGCGGGCGCTGCGCGAGCGCAGCAAGCAGACGCTGCTGGACTTCTCCGACGAGCCCGGCGCATGAGCCGCCAGGTCGTGGTGCTCCCGGACCTGCACGGGCGGGCCGACCTGCTCGCGGCGGCGGTGGCGCGTTACCCCGAGGCGCACTTCCTGTCGCTGGGCGACGCCATCGACCGGGGACGGCAGAACATGGAGACGGTCGCGGGGCTGCTGCGCCTGCGGGCCGAGGGCCGCGCCACCCTGCTCATGGGCAACCACGAGCGCATGGCCCAGGAAGGCCCCCACTGGTACCGCGAGTACCTGGGCACCCATGACCTGGGGGCCTACCGCCGCGCGATGGAGGGCTTCCAGAGCTGGATGCGTGCGGGCGGCGACACGGTGCGCCAGGAACTCGGCGGACTGACGCTGGAACAGTTCCCGGCCCTGCTGGACGAGTACCTCGCCGACCTGGGGCGCGTGGTGTACGTGACCGGTGACGGCCAGATCCACAGCGAGGCCCCGCCCGCCGACGTGCCCAGCGTGCTGGTCGCCCACGCCGCGCCGCCGGTCGCGCACGAGCAGCACCGCAACCCGCTGTCGGCGGCGCTGTGGCTGCGGCCCTTCGAGGGGCCCTTTCCCCTGCCCCCCGGCGTGGTCTACAGCCTGCACGGCCATACCCCGGTGCGCACCCCCACCCGCCTGAACCGCCACCTGTACGTGGACCTGGGCGCCTACGAGACCGGCCGCCTCGCCCTGGTCGAGATCGGCAACCCGCGCAACCTCCCCGAGATCACCGTGCTGTGCGGGCGCGGCAGCCCCGAACTCGCGCAGCGCTACCCCCGCTTCGGCGAGCCGGTGCCGGTGCATCCGGTCGAACTGGTGCCCTCGGCGGCGGCCCCGGCCCCGGTGCCCCCCCGGCTCGGGCGGCCATAGGCGCGGAGCAGGCCCCACCTTTGGATGACGCGCGGGGGCCTCCGGGTTCCTAGGCTCGGGGGGACGGGGGAAAGATGAGACCCTTCCATCTTTCTTCTCTATCTGACCTTTAGGATGTGCCCTGTGACCGACCCGACCCCCCACGCTGCCCCGACCCCGGCCGCCCGCCCGGACCCTCTGCGGCTTATTCCCCCGCCCAGCCGCCACCCGCTGACCCCGGTGCTGCTGGGGCTGATGTTCCTGTCGCTGATCCCGGCCCTGATCCTGGCCTTTCAGCGGGTGGGCTACGAGCAGGCGCAGAAGACGGCGGCGCTGGTCATGGACTACCCGGCGCTGGTGGCGCAGGCCAAACGCTACGGCCAGGACCCGCAGGCCCTGCTCGACCGCTACAAGGCGCTGGGCGTCAACGGCGTGGCCCTCTACGAGGACGTGATCGGCAGCCTGGAGCAGCGCGGCGCGATCTATATCCGCGCCGGGTCGGACCTCACGGCCGAGAATCCGGGCCTGGGCCTCAAGCCCGGCAGCGTGTACATGCGCTCGCTGGAGCCGGGCGTGGCCGAGGCGCTGCCCGCCCAGTACACCATTCCCACCCGCACGGTGACCGTCAAGGGCCAGCAGTGGATCGAGTGGCCCACCGACCCGCGCTTCCTGCCTGCCGGGCCGGACCAGAGCCTGCTCGCGCGGCTCAAGAGCCAGAACCTGACGCTGGTCTACCGCCCCTACGCCGACGACGCCGTGAAGAACGTGGGCGCCAACTGGCCCGACGTGCCCTTCATCGCCTTCACCGGCGACGAGGTGATCGGGGCGCGCACGCCCGAACTGCTCGCGCAGGTCAGCGAGCGCATGGGCAAGCGCATTCCGGCCATCATCGAGTCGAACCCGCAGCGCGGCCTGGACGACCTGGTGGCCGCGCACGGCGGCGCGCGCATGTTCGCGCTGAACCCCTCGTGGCAAAACCGCCTCGCGCCGCTGGACGTGGCGAGCAAGTACAACCTCGCCGCCCGCGAGCGCGGCATGCGCCTGATGTACCTGCGCCCCTACCCCACCATCAACGAGACCGAGGACATGCTGCGGCGCACCTCGGAACTGCTGCGGGCCTCGGGCGTGCGCGTGACCCAGCCGCAGATCACCTACTTCGAGCCGAGCACGCTGCTGCGCGCCCTGAGCATCGTCGGGCCGCTGGCCGCGCTGCTGCTGCTGGGCCTGAGCTTCCCGCTGCGCCGCCTGGGGCTGGCCGCCGCCGGCCTGAGCCTGCTGGTGGCCTTCGGCATGAACAAGTTCAGTCCCTTCGCGGGCGCGGCGCTCGTCGCGGCCGTGACCTTCCCGGCACTGGGGATGGTGCTGCGCCGCTCGCGGGTCAGCGACTGGTTCGTGGCGACGGGCCTGAGCCTGATGGGCGTGCTGTTCGTCTCGGCGCTGGGGGCCACCCACGACAGCACCCTGGGCCTGGACCCCTTCCGGGGCGTGGGCCTGACGCTGGTCCTGCCACTGGCCCTGGTCGCCGCGAGCTTCCTGCCGCGCCAGGACCTGCGCAAGACCGCGCACGACCTCTACAGCACGCCCATCCGCCTGGGCGACATCGCGGTGATGGGCCTGGGGCTGGCGGTGTTCGCGCTGGTGTTCCTGCGCCGGGGCAACACGACGAGCGGCGCGAGCGTCAGCGACACCGAGGCCGACATCCGCCGGGGGCTGCAAGACAGCATCATCCGCCCGCGCTTCAAGGAGATGGCCGCGCATCCCATCGGCCTGATCGGCCTGAGCGGCGTGCTGCCGGGCTACTTCAGCGCGCTGCTGGTGCTGGGCGGCGTGGTCGGGCAGGCCAGCATCCTGAACACCTTCTCGCACTTCCACACGCCGCTGCTCATCAGCGCGGCGCGCGCCTTCATCGGGCTGGGCGTGGGCCTGGTCGCCGGCCTGGTGCTGATTCAGGTCATCAAGCTGGCGCTGCGCCTGTGGAACACCTACGGCCGTCCCCCCGCCCAGGGCGCCGAGGTGCGCGCGTGAGCCGGGTGGCGGTCAGCGGTTACTACGGCTTCGGCAACACCGGCGACGAGGCCATCGCCCTGGCGATCAGCCGAGAGCTGCGCGCCCAGGGGCACGCGCCGCTGCTGCTGTCGAATACCCCCGCCGAGACCGCCCGGCTGTACGGCTGCGAAAGTGCGGCGCGCATGAAGCCGGCCGCGCTGCTGGGCGCGCTGCTGCGCTCGCAGGTGCTGCTCTCGGGGGGCGGCGGACTGCTTCAGGACAAGACGAGCGCCCGCAGCATGGCCTACTACCTGGGCGTCATCTCGCTGGCGCGGCGCCTGGGCAAACGGGTGGTCATCTTCAACCAGAGCATCGGGCCGCTGAGCGAGGAGGGCGGGGCGAAGGTGGCCCGCGCCCTGCGGGGCCTGCGCGTGGTGGTGCGTGACCGGGGCAGCCTGGAGACGCTGGAACGGCTGGGCGTCACCGCCGAGCTGGGCGGCGACCCCGCGCTGCTGCTCGCCCCCACGCCGGGCCTGACGCGCGACGAGAACCACGGTGGTCGTGGCCCCGCGCGGCGACGTGCAGGCCGCCCTGCCCGCCCTGCACGGCACGGTCGCGGCCCTGCGCTCGGGCGGACGGCGCGTGGTGGCCCTGAGCTTCATGCCCTCGCACGACGACGAAGCCGCGCGCGGCCTGGGCGCCGACGAGGTGGTCAGCACCCAGGATCCCCAGGTGGCGCTGGACCTCATCGCGCAGAGCGGCTTCGTGATCGGGGTGCGGCTGCACGCGGTCATCCTGGCCGCCGCCGCCGGGGTGCCCTTCGCGGGCGTCGCCTACGACCCCAAGGTCGAGGGGTTTTGCCGCGACGCGGGCGCCCCGACCCACAGCGTCACCCCCGACACCTGGACCCTGAGCGCGCAGGCCCTCGCCCGCAGCGCCGCCGACTGGGAGGCCGTGACCGCCATGAAGGAGCGGGCCCGGCAGAGTTTCGTGGGGCTGGGGAAGTAAGGGAGGGCAAGGCGGGAGGGGCGACGGCTGACCCCTCCCGCCTTTTTTGGGCCGCTACTCGGTGTCCAGCTCCAGCGCGTAACACAGGCTGTTCTCGACGCCCACGTAGTAGCCGTAGTTGGGAATGCGGGTAAAGCCCGCCGATTCGTACAGCCCGATGGCCTCAGGCTGGCCGTCGCCGGTTTCCAGCACCAGCCGCCGGTAGCCTGCCGCGCGGCCCTGCGCGACCAGCTCGGTCAGGACGGCGCGCCCCAGGCCCCGCCCGCGCGCCTGCGGCACGGTGTACATGCGCTTGATCTCGGCCTCTTGTGCGTCCAGGCGTTTCAGGGCCCCGCAGGCGAGCAGCTCGCCGCCCTCCTCGGCCACCACGAGCACCGAGCCCTCGCCCGCCAGAACGGAGGGGTCGAAGGGCTCGGTGCGCTCGTCGGTGTCGGCGTACAGCGCCCGCAGCTCACGCTGCTGCGCGGTCATGAGGGCGGTGGCGCGGGGGTCGGCCGGGGACAGGCGCTGAATCCGGGACATGGCCCAGGGTAAAGGAAAGGGCCGGCGGCTCAGGCGTTCCGGGGGACGGGGCGGCCCACCGGGGCCTCCTGCGGCGCGGCGGGCGGCAGGAGGGGCCGGAACGACCGCAGGCGCAGGGCGTTGCTCAGAACGAAGACGCTGCTCAGGCCCATCGCGGCGGCGGCCAGCACCGGCGAGAGGGTGAGGCCCAGAGGGGCCAGCACGCCCGCCGCCACCGGGATGAGGGCCACGTTGTAGGCGAAGGCCCAGAACAGGTTCACGCGGATGTTGCGCAGCGTGGCCCGCGAGAGCGCGACCGCGTTGGGCACGCCGCGCAGGTCGCCCGACATCAGGATCACGTCGGCGGTCTCGACGGCCACGTCGGTGCCGGTGCCGATGGCCACGCCCACGTCGGCGCGGGCCAGGGCGGGCGCGTCGTTGATGCCGTCCCCGACGAAGGCCACCCGGCGGCCCCCGGCCTGCAACCCGGCGACGGCGTCGGCCTTGCCGCCCGGCAGCACCTCGGCCAGCACGCGGCGCACCCCGACCTCGGCAGCCACGGCCTCGGCGGTGGCGCGGGCGTCCCCGGTGATCAGGGCGACCTCGCTGCCCTGCGCCCCCAGGGTCCGGATGGCCTGGGCGCTGCCGGGCCGCACCGGATCGGCCACGCCGAGCAGCCCCGCGAGCTGGCCGTCCACCGCCATGAAGACCGGCGTGCGCGCCCCGGCGGCCAGCGTATCCGCCTGGGCGCCCAGGTCCCCGACCTCCACACCCAGTTGCGTCATGAAGCGCGCCGCGCCGATCTCGACCCGCCGGCCCTCGACCGTGGCCCGCAGGCCGTATCCAGGCAGGGCCTCGAAGTCGTGGGCCGCCGGGACGCCCGCCCCCGCCGCCCGCTCGATGGCGCGCGCCAGCGGGTGCTCGGAGGGACCCTCGGCGGCGGCGGCTACCCGCAGCAGGCTTTCGGGGGTCCAGCCGGGGGCGGGGCGTACATCGGTCACCTCGGGCTGGCCGCGCGTCACCGTGCCAGTCTTGTCGAGGGCCACCACGTTCGCCGCGCCCAGGCCCTCCAGCGCCGCGCCGCTGCGGAACAGCACGCCCAGCGCCGCCGCCCGCCCGCTGCCCACCATGATGCTGACCGGCGTGGCGAGGCCCATCGCGCAGGGGCAGGCGATGATGAGGACCGCCACCGTGTGCACGAGCGCGCGTGCCAGTGCCCCCTCGCCGCCCACGAGCATCCAGGTCAGGAAGGTCAGCGCGGCGATGACGAGCACGACCGGCACGAACACCGCCACCACCCGGTCCGCGAGGCCCTGGATGGGCGGGCGGCTGGCCTGCGCGTCCTCGACGAGGCGCACGATGCGCGCCAGGGCGGTGTCCTCACCGACGCCGGTCGCGCGGAAGGTCAGCGCCCCGCTGCCGTTCACCGTGCCGCCGGTCACGGCCGCGCCAGGAGTCTTCTCGACCGGTACGCTCTCGCCGGTCAGCATGGACTCGTCCACATAGGAGCGGCCCTCGACGACCTCGCCGTCCACCGGCAGCCGCTCGCCCGCCCGCACGAGCACGAGGTCGCCCACGCGCACGTCGCCGGGCACCAGTTCCAGCACCTCGCCGCCCCGGCGCACCCGCGCGCTGCCGGGTTGCAGCGCCAGCAGGGCGCGCATGGCCCCGGCGCTGCGGCCCTTGGCGACCGCCTCGAACAGTTTGCCGAGCAGAATCAGGGTGATGACCACGCCCGAGGCCTCGTAGTACACGTGCGCGCTGCCCGCCGGAAAGAGGCCAGGGGCCAGCGTGACGAGCAGCGAGTACCCGAAGGCCGCCGACGTGCCCAGCATGACCAGCGTGTTCATGTCGGGGCTGCCGTGGCGCAGCGCCGCCCAGCCGGTGCGGTAGAAGCGCCGGCCGGGGCCGAACTGCACCGGGGCCGCGAGCGCGAGCATCGCCCAGTTCATGGCGCCCTCGCCCACGTTCGCCAGAAGCCACATGTGCAGCGGCATCCACAGCATCGGGAGCATGGAGAGCAGCAGCAGGGGCACGCTGAATACGGCGGCGAAGGCGACTGCCCGGCGCAGCGAGGCGATCTCGGCGGCGCGGCGCCCGCGTTCGGCATCCAGACGGGACTGGGCCTGGGAGGCCGGGGCCTGCTCGGGGGCGGCCGTCACCTGCGTCACCTCCTCCGGCACCTCGTAGCCCGCGTCCCGGACCGCGCCGCGCAGGGCCTCCGGGCCAGCCGCGTCCGGCAGGTACACCACGTGGGCACGCTCGGTGGCGAGATTCACGGTGGCTTCCTGCACGCCCGGCACCTTCTTCAGGCCCCGCTCGACCCGCCCCACACACGCGGCGCAGGTCATCCCGCCGACCGCGAAGGAGAGTTCGGCGGTCCGGGCAGGCTCCGGCCGGGGCAGCCGCGCCTCGTAGCCGATGTCCCCCACGGCCTGCGCCAGCGCCTCGGGGCTGGTGAGGCCAGGGTCGTAGGCCACACGGGCGCGCTCGGTGGCGAGGTTCACGGCCACGGCCTCCACGCCCGGCACCTTCTTCAGGCCGCGTTCCACCCGCCCTACACACGCGGCGCAGGTCATCCCGCCGATGTCGAAGTCCAGGGTCGTCATACTTCTATGCTATCCCCCCAGGGAGGGTACGGCAAGCCTCATGGCAACAACTCTTATGGAGAGATTCTTAAGGGTCATTTCTTCTTGACACCCTCCCCCCCTGGATTTACCCTGACTCCATGACCACTGAACTGAACATCACCGGGATGAGCTGCGGGCACTGCGTGAAGGCGGTCGAGAAGGCGCTGACGGCCGTGCCCGGCGTGGAGGCCGCGCAGGTGGACCTCGCCCAGGGCCGCGCGACGGTGCAGGGCGCCGCCGACCCACAGACCCTGATCGCCGCCGTGCAGGAGGAGGGCTACAGCGCGCAGGTGGCGGGCGCGTGAGGGGGGCGCGGCTGGCGCTGCTGGGCACCCTGCTGACGGGCGCGGCGCTGGCCGGGGGCCGGGAGCCGGGGCCGGTCGGGACGCCGGGCGCGCACGATATGGCGGGGCACGGCATGCCCATGTCCGGGTCCATGTCCGGCCTGTCCATGACCGCCATGAACGCGCAGATGCTCGCGGAGCTGCGTCCCCTCTCGGGCCGCGCCTTCGACATCCGCTGGACGCAGCTGATGGGCATGCACCACCGCATGGCCGTGGAGATGGCCCGGACCGAACTGGGCCGGGGCCGCGCCCCCCGCGTGCAGGCGCTGGCCCGGCAGATCGTCGCCGAGCAGAGCGCCGAGCTGACGCGGATGGCCGGCTGGCTGCGGACCTGGGGCGCCACCGAGGACTCCATGCCCATGCCCCACATGATGCCCCCGGCCGCCGGCGACACCGACCGCTGGTTCCTGGCCGAGATGATCCCCCACCACCAGGGCGCGGTAGACATGGGCCGCCTCGTGCCCGCGCGGACGCAGACGGCAGAGGTGCGGACGCTGGCCGCGAGCATCGTCCGCTCGCAGAGTGCCGAGATCGCGCAGTTCCGGGCGCTGCTGCGGGGACAGCCATGAGCGCCGGGCCGGAAGCGGACGCGGCCTGCGGGGCCCACGCCGATCACCTGTGCATGCCGACCGAGGCCCGCAAGCGCGCCATGCGCCGCCTGAGCATCGCGCGCGGGCACCTCGACAGCATCGTGCGGATGCTGGAAAAGGACGACGTGTACTGCGTGGACGTGCTGCGCCAGATCAAGGCCGTGCAGGGCGCACTGTCGGGCGCGGGCGACGTGGTGCTGCGCGGGCACCTGGAAACCCACGTGGCGACCGCCCACGAGCGCGGAGACACGACCGAGATCGTCGAAGAACTCATGGAAGCGCTGCGCTACCGCTGAGGTGCCCACAGCCCCTCCTTCCCACGCGGGAGGAGCGCTGTTCATCGGCGCCGCAAGGCCGCCGGCAGCGCGAGCAGGTCGGCCAGCCCCGAGGCGGGCAGCAGCGCGTCGAGGTGCGGCAGGGCCGCCGCCACCGCGCGCTGTACCGGCCGGTAGCCGGGCAGCCCGGCCAGCGGCGAAAGCCACACGACCAGCCCCGCCCGGGCGGCGAGGTCGCGCATGGCGCGGCGCACGAGGTCGGGATCACCCGTGTCCAGCCCGTCGCTGAGGATGAGCAGCGCCGTGTCGGGCGTCACGCGGGCGCGCTCGTCGCGGGCGAGGCGCAGCAGGCTCTGGCCGATGCGGGTGCCGCCGCCCCAGGCCCCGGCCTCCTGCGGCAGCGCCAGCGGGGCGCCGGGGGCCGCGCCGCGCAGCCGGGGGGTCAGGCGCACGAGGTCGGTGCTGAACACGTAGACCTCGACCCGCCGGGCGCGCAGGTGCAGCGCCTGGGCAAAGCGCAGCAGCAGCGCGGCGTCGCGGCCCATGCTGCGGCTGCCGTCCAGCACGATCAGGACGCGCGCCTGTGTACGCGGCCGCCCCAGCCAGCGCAGCCGCGCCGGGTCGCCCCCGGTGCGCGCCGCCGCCCGCAGGGTGCGCCGCAGGTCCAGCACCCGCCCGCGCGCCTGCGGCACCCGCCGGTGCCGGGGGGCCAGCCGCAACGCTGCCAGAAAAGCCCCCGCCGCCCGCAGCAGCGTGCCCAGATCGTCGGGGGGCAGCGCCCCTTCCCCGCCCGCCCCCGGCTGATCGCTGAGCCGGGCGAACTGCACCGGGGCGGGTGGGCCGTCCTGCTCGGCGTCCGGCCCCAGCTGCGGCGCCCCGGCAGCACCGGGCATGGCGTCGTCGGCTGCCACAGGAGGCGGCTCGGGCAGGTCGCGGGGCGGGGCCGGCGCGCCCTCCTCCTGGGCCGGTTCGGGCCGGGGCGCGCCGGGCTGCGGCTGCGCCGGGCCGGGTTCGGGCACGCCGGGGGCCGCCGAGGGCAGGGTCGGCAGCTCGGGCGGCGGCAGGTCGCCGGGCAGAAACACGGCCGCGAATTCGGCGTCGAACACCCGCAGCTCGGCGCGCGAGGCACACAGCACGGCCCGCAGCGCGGCGCGCACCTCGCGCACGCGGCCCAGGTCCACCACACCCAGCGCCCGCAGGGCGTCACCGACCTCGCCGGGGCCGATCAGAAAGCCGTGCCGGGTACGCAGCCGCGCGGCGAGGCGCAGGACCAGGGCCGGCACGGCTTCCGGCGACAGGGGGGCCGGCCCGGTCATTCCGGGCGCGCGAGCTGGCGCTCCAGCAGCGGGGCCGCGAGCTGGGCGTCCTCGCGCAGTTTCAGGACCGCGCCCAGGGTCGTGTGCAGGGCGTGGGCGTCCAGCGTCTCATAGCCCAGCACCGAGAGCGCCCGCGCCCAGTCCAGCGTCTCGGCCACGCCGGGCGGCTTGCCCAGCGGCAGCTCGCGCAGGGCGTGGACCGCCCGCGTGACCCCGGCGGCCAGCGCCGCCGTGACCTCGGGCAGCCGGGCGCGCACGATCTCCAGCTCCTGCGCGCGGCTGGGGTACTCGACCCAGTGGTACAGGCAGCGCCGCCGCAGCGCGTCGCTCAGTTCGCGCGCGCGGTTGCTCGTCAGGACGACGTGGGGCCGGGTGCGCGCGGTGATGGTCCCCAGTTCCGGCACCGTGACCTGCCACTCGGCGAGCAGTTCGAGCAAGAAGGCCTCGAAGGCGTCGTCGGCGCGGTCCACCTCGTCGATGAGCAGCACCGGGGGCACGTCCTCGCTGATGGCCTGGAGCAGCGGCCGGCGCATCAGGAAGTTTTCGCCGTACAGCTCGGCGTCGCTCGGCTCGCGGCCCGTCGCCTCGGCGCGGCGCAGGTGCAGCAGCTGCCGGGCGTAGTTCCACTCGTACAGCGCGGCCTGGGCATCGAGGCCCTCGTAGCATTGCAGCCGGATGAGGCGGGTGCCCAGCACGTCGGCCAGGGTCTTGGCCGCCTCGGTCTTGCCGACCCCGGCGGGACCTTCGAGCAGCAGGGGCCGCCCCAGCAGGGTCACGAGCCGCAGCGCGGTGCCCAGCGCCTCGCCCGCCACGTAGCCGCGCGCGCGGAAGGCGGCGTTCAGGTCGGGGGGCGCGGCGTCCACCCTAGGCCAGCGTCCCCGAGGCGGCCTCGACACTGGCGCTCATGTTCTGGAAGGTCTTCTGGATGAGCTTCTGGGCCTGCGCGTCGAGCAGCCGCCCGCCCACCGTCGCCACCGGCCCGCGCATGGTGGCGTCGCCGGTCCAGTCGAGGGTGGTCGTGCCGTCGCCGTTGTCCACGACGGTCGCCCCGGCCAGCAGGTCCACGACACTGCCCAGACCCCCGCCGTTCACCTTGACGTTCACGCGCCCCGCGTCCTCCTCGGGCTGCACCTCGATACCGAACCTGAACTTGCCGCGCACCATCCCCACGCCGACCTGCACGGTGGCGTCCATGTGGGTGGCGTCCCTGACCTGCACGTCCTGCACGTCGGGCAGGCAGCGCGCCACGCGCTCGGGGTCGCGCACGAAGGCCCAGACGGCGGCGGGCGGGGCCTTGACGTGTTCCTGGCCGGAATAGTTGAGTTTCATCGGGGGCACCTCCGAATGGGGGCGGGGACGGGCGGGCACGGGAGCGGGCCGGGAGTTGTGCGGTACGCCGATTGTACCGGGCGCGGGCCTAGCATGTCGCCATGCTTCTCCCTGCGCCTTCTCCTGTCCCCCACCGGCTCGGCGTGCTGCTCGCGGCCGGGCGCAGCACGCGCATGGGCACGCCCAAACAGCTCGCGCCGCTCGGCGGTCAGGCGCTGTGCCGCCACGCGGCCGGGGCGCTGGCGGCCGGGGGTTACGGCGCGCTGCTGGCCGTCGTGCCCCCCGGCGAGGTCGGGGCGGCCGTGCGCGCGGCGCTGGCGGGGCTGCCCTTCGCCTTCACCGAGAACCCCGAGCCCGGGCGCGGGCTGGCCTCGTCCTTCCGGGCAGCGGCGGCGTGGGCGCTCGCGCAGCCCCGGCCCTTCGCCGCCGTGACCTTCGCGCTCGCCGACATGCCGCTGGTCACGCCCGCGACCCACGCGGCGCTGGCCGGGGCCTTCGCCGATACGGGCGCGCCCGCCGTCCTGGCCCGCTACGGCGAGGGCGAGGCGGCCGTCCATGCCCCGCCGCACCTGTTCCGGGCCGACCTGCTAGGGCGCGTCGCCGCGCTGCCCGACGCCGACCACGGCCCCCGCGCCCTGCTGCGCGAGTACGCCGCCAGCACGGTCACGGTGCCGCGCCCGGCCGCCGAACTGCTCGACGTGGACACGCCCGAGGCGCTGGCGCGGGCGCGGGGGCTGTTCGGCGCCTCAGACTGACGCCGGGTCACGCACATGAACGTTTGACCGGTTCCCCACTCCTGCACCGGCGACCCGGCTCCAGAACAATGGGCGCATGTCCACGCCTCCCCCTTCCCCACTGCCCGGCTTCACCGAGGGCGCGCAGGTCATCCATGTTCCGGGCGACCGGCCCCCGGTGGACGAATTCAGCCACGTCGTGTACTCGCAGGTCCGGAACGGCCCCGCCGTGCGCGCCCTGCACCTGATCCTGCTCGTGCCGCGCACCGGGGCGCCCAAGCCGGCCGTCGTGTACTTTCCGGGCGGCGGCTTCACCTCGGCCGCGCACGGCAAATTCTTCGAGATGCGCGCCGCGCTGGCCGCTGCGGGCTTCGTGGTCGCGGCGGCGGAATACCGCACCGTGCCCGACACCTTTCCCGCGCCGGTCGAGGACGGCAAGGCGGCCGTGCGCTACCTGCGGGCCCACGCCGCCGACTACGGCATCGACCCCGCGCGCATCGGCGTGCTGGGCGACTCGGCGGGCGGCTACCTCGCGCAGATGGTGGGCCTGACCGGGGACGAGCCGGCCTTCGACCGGGGCGACCACCTGGGCGAGTCCTCCGGGGTGCAGGCGGTCGCCACGCTGTACGGCATCTCCGACCTGCTGAACATCGGCGAGGGCTTCGGGGCCGACGTGCAGCGCGTCCACGCCTCGCCCGCCGTCACCGAGGCGCTGCTATTGCACGGCCCGGCCTTCGGCGACTCGGCGGGCGGGCCGGTGGACCGCGACCCGGCCCAGGCCCGGCAGGCCAGCCCGGTCGGCCACCTCGGCGGCCCCAAGCCCCCGTTCCTGATTCTGCACGGCAGCGCGGACCAGCTCGTGTCCCCGGTGCAGAGCCGTCAGCTCTACGAGGGCCTGCGCGGCGCGGGCCAGAGCGCCGAGTACCTGCTCGTCGAGGGCGCGGGCCACGGGGACGGGCCGTGGTATCAGCCGGAGCTGATCGGGCGGGTCGTGGCCTGGTTCGGCCGTCAGCTCGGGCGGGGCTGAAGAACGGCCGCCCACGAGTAGGGCTCACAGCGGTGTCCAGTTCCGTTGAGGGGCCGACTGCAAGCCCCTCAACTTCACTTCTGGCCGCTGTCCTTCTCGCTTGCCTACGCTGTTCGATTCAGAGGGACCAGGGACGACTCCTGGCCCCTTTGAACCCTGCTCTCAGACCGTCGCCTGGATGCGCGCGGCGAGCATATCCAGGGCCGGCTCGTTCATGCCGCCGTGCGGAATGATCACGTCGGCGTAGCGCTTGGTCGGTTCGACGAAGCTCAGGTGCATGGGGCGCACGAAGTCCAGATACTGCTCGATGACGCTCTCGGGCGTGCGCCCACGCTCCTGCGTGTCGCGCAGCAGCCGCCGGATGAACCGCACGTCGGCGTCGGCGTCCACGAAGACCTTGAGGTGCATGCGGTCGCGCAGTTCCTCGTCGTACAGCGCGAAGAAACCCTCCAGCACAACCACGCGCCCCGGCAGCACGCGGGTCGTGTGCGCCGAGCGGGTGTGCTGGGTAAAGTCGTATTCGGGCATCTCGATGGGCACCCCGGCCAGCAGCGCGTCGATGTGCTCGCGCAGCAGCTTCCAGTCGAAGGCCGCCGGGTGGTCGTAGTTGGTCTTGAGCCGCGCGGCGAAGGCCATGTCCGACTGGTCGCGGTAGTAGTTGTCCTGGTTCAGGACGGCCACGCCCTCACTGCCTACCGTCTCGATGACGCGCCGGGTGACGGTGGTCTTGCCGCTGCCCGAGCCGCCAGCCACGCCGATTACGAAGGCGGCCGCCTGGTGGGCGCTCACGCCGGCCCCAGGTTGCCGATGAGCTCGATGCGGCGCTCGGCCATGCGCCGCGCCACGAGGTGCGGGGCCTTGCCGGTCTGTTCGGCGACCGCCGTGATTCGGCCCACGGTGTGATAGACGCGCTCGGCCGCCTGCGCCGCGCCCAGACCGGTGGCTGCGGCGATCAGGCCCGCCGCGTTGATGGCAAAATCTGGCATATACACGATTCCCGCCTCCTTGACTGCTGCCTCGCCCCGGCGGGTCAGCGGATGATGTTCGCCGCCCGCGATCAGGCGACACTGTAACCGGGGCACGTCGGCGCTGCGGATGCTGTGCCCGTAGCCGCAGGGCGCCAGGATGTCGCAGGGCGTGTCCAGCAGGTCCCCCGCCGGCACCGCCACCCCGCCGACCTCGCCGGCCAGCGCCTGCGCCCGCTCCGGCCGCTCGTCGGCGACGGTCAGGCGCGCGCCCTCGCGGTGCAGCTGCGTGGCCAGCGCCCGGCCCACCGCGCCCGCCCCCAGTACGGCGACCCGTACCCCGCGCAGGCTCTCGCTGCCCAGGGCGTAGCGGGCCGCCGCCTTCATGCCCCGGTAGACGCCGTAGCCGGTCACGCTGCCGGTTCCGGCCGCCCCCGACTCCGCGAACGTGCCCGTGGCCTCGCCCGGGGCCATGTTCAGGGTGCCGGGCGTCTCCTGCGCCACGAAGGCGATGTCGGCCGCCGTGACCCCCACGTCGCCGGTCAGGACCACCCGCGTGTGCAGGGGCCGGACCTGACGTCCCAGCGCCCGGAACAGCGCCTCGCGGGCGTGCGGGTCCTCCACGCCGCCGGGCGGCATGAGCAGCACGCAGGCCCCGCCGCCGTGGTTCAGGCCCGCGAGCGCCGCCTTGAGGGTCAGGCTCTCCGAGAGGGCCAGCGCGCCGCGCACCGCGAGTTCCTCGTCCTGCTCGCGCAGGCGCACGCCCGCGATGGCCGGTCCCAGAACCGCCGAATGGATCGCCAGCACGGCCCGCAGGCCGCTGGGGGCGTGGTGGAGCAGGGACACGGCCTCGTGGCCGCGCGCCTGCATGTCGTCGAAGATCAGCATGGTCAGTGTCTCCCGGCCGCCGGAACGGGCGACAGGCCGCGCGCCGGGGCAAAAGCGCCCCAGCCTAGCGCATCCGGCAAAAGGGCGTGCGGGCGCGCGTGCAGGGCGCGGACTTTGCCCGCCCCGGCGCGCCCTGACGGCACAGAACATGAAAGAAGGCTGTCAGAGGCGGCGCGTCAGGCTGAGGAACGTGAAGGTTTCGCACCGTCGCATCATCAAGACCTGCCTGGCCGGCCAACACTGCACCTTTCGGCCGGGCAGGCGCAGGGGGAACGCATGGAACGCATAGCACCGCTGGCCAAGATCCTGGCTGAAGCGAACGGCATCGAGTGGCAGGGTCTGCACGGCAGCGGTGAGGGCGGCCAGATCGTCGAGCAGGACATTCTGGACTACCTCACCCGCGTCATGAGCGGTGAGGCCGATCCGCCGTCCACGCCCGTGGACGCCCCGCCGCCCGACTGGAACGGCGAGGACATCCCCGGCGGCGGCATGTTCGACGCCTCGGCCCTGAGCCGCGCGGGCGTGGACACCGACATCGCGCAGTTCGTCGAGCAGTCGCGCGCCCCCGCCGCGCCGGCCCAGAGCGGCCCGGTGTCGGCCGCCAGCGACTTCGAACTCGACGACGGCGAGGAAGACCTGCTGCTGCCCCCAACCCCGCAGCCCACGGCCCCGAGCGCGGTGGCCCCGGCGATGGCCGCCGCGCCGGCCCCGACCGCTGCGCCCATGCTGGGCCGCGCCGGCAGCGTGCCCACGCCGGCCACTCCGGCCACCCCGGTCCCCACCCCGGCCCCGGCGGCCCCCGCTGCGCCGGCCGGGGGCCTGGGCAACCTGCTCTCGCGCCTGTACCAGAAGCCGGCGGCCCCGGCCCCCGAGCCGGCTGCACCTGTGGCCCCCGTGATGCCCGCCGCCTCCGCGCCGGTGAGCCCCCAGCCGGTCGTCCCCCCGGTCATGGCCGAGCCGGTCCAGACCCCGGCCGCGCCCGAGCCGGTCGTGCCCACGCCCGTGCTGCCCGGGCCGGTCGCCATACCGGCCCCCGCCCCCACCCCGACCCCCGCACACGAAATCGCGGTGCCTGTGGTAACCGCGCCGACCCCGGTCTACACGCCCGCCCCCGCACAACCCGAACCCGAGGCCGCGAAGCCCGCTGCGCCTGCCATGCCCGCACCGGTCATGCCCGCCCCCGTCCCGGCGCAGCCCGCCGCCACGGTCCAGGCCCCCACCAGCGCCACGCCGCGTGACGCCGTGTGGTTCGGCACCTACCTGCGCCGCGAGGCGAACGTGACCGGATTGATGGACCTGCACGGCCAGCTGTCCGAGGCGCTGGGCCGCGAGGTACCGCTCGCGCTGCTGCTGGCGCGCGCCGCGCAGCACCACGCCGCCGCGCTGGGTCTGGACACCCTGGCGATTCAGGACGTGCAGGCCAGCCGCGTGCGCGCCGTGCAGCCGGGCAGCCTCCGTGAGGCGCTCGCGGGCCTCGACGGCGACTTCGGCGGCACGCCGGACCTGCTCGTCGTGGACGCCGGGGCGCTGGACCTCGACGACCTGCACTACCCGCATGCCCTGAGCCTGAGCGTGGGCCGCGTGCAGGGGGGCCGCGTGGGCCTGAGCCTCCAGGGCGACGTGGAACCCGACAAGGCCGCGCGTTTCCTGGCGGGCGTCGCCCAGACCCTCGAAAAGCCGGTCGTCCTGCTCATCTGAGCCCGACGCCCGCGCCGCCGGCCCCCGTCCCTGCGACCGGGGGCCGGCGCGGCTGTAGAGGCCGTCCAGACGGCCGCGGCGTTCCGCCGCCCCCACTTGCTACACTGAGGCACGGTGCCACGCGCCGTGTTTTTTTTTGTCGCCCGACCGGCGCAAAGAAGGGCAAGTCTGTGCGCGTGGCCGGAGGGCTGAGATGCCTGGAATTGCAATTATTGGGGCCCAGTGGGGCGACGAGGGCAAGGGCAAGATCACCGACTTCCTGGCACCCGGAGCGAAGTACGTCGTGCGCTACCAGGGCGGCGCGAACGCCGGGCATACGGTCACGGCGAAGGGGCAGACCTTCAAGCTGAACCTGCTGCCCAGCGGCGTGCTGCATCCCGGCACGGTGAGCATTCTGGGCGACGGCATGGTCATCGACCCGGCCAAATTCAGCGAGGAGCGCGCCAACCTCATCGCGGGCGGCCTGGAGCCGGAACTGCGGATCAGCGACCGCGCCCACCTCGTGCTGCCGCACCACAAGTATGTGGACGGCCGCAAGGATTTCGTGGGCACGACCGGACGCGGCATCGGCCCGGCCTACGCCGACCGCGCCCGGCGCGTGGGCATCCGCTTCGGGGACCTGGCCGACGACCAGACCCTGCGTGAGCGCGTGGAGCGGCTGCTGGAAGCCAAGCCCAACTCGACCCGCGAGGCCGGCTGGACCAGCGTGGACGTGGCGATGGAGGCCCTGGCCCCCACCCGCGAGGCGCTGGTGCCCTTCGTGCAGGACACGGGCGCGCAGTTGCGCGCCGCCCTGCACGCCGGAGAGAACGTGCTGTTCGAGGGCGCGCAGGCCACGCTGCTCGACCTGAACTACGGCACCTACCCCTTCGTCACGAGTTCGTACCCGACCGTCGGCGGCATCCTGGTCGGCGCGGGCGTGAACCACAAGGCCATCCACAAGGTGTACGGGGTCGCCAAGGCCTTCAACACCCGTGTGGGCCACGGCCCCTTCGTGACCGAGGTGACCGACGAGGCGGGCGTGCTGCGCCTGCGCGGCGACGGCTCCAAGCCCTGGGACGAGTACGGCACGACGACCGGCCGCCCGCGCCGCGTGGGCTGGCTCGACCTCGAACTGCTGCGCTACGCGGTGGAGGTCAACGGCTTCGACGGTCTGGTCATCAACAAGATGGACATTCTGGCGGGCCTGGACACCATCCCGGTGTGCGTGGGCTACGGCAGCGAAGGGCAGCCCGTCTACAAGCAGATGAAGGGCTGGGCCACCACCGAGGGGGCCGACAGCCGCGAAACGCTGCCCAGCGAGGCGCAGGCCTACCTCGACCTCATCGAGGAAACCGTGAACTGCCCGGTCGTGATCTTCTCGGCCGGTCCGGCGCGGGAGCAGACCTACGGCGCGGTGAGCTGGACCTAAACCCGCCCCCCACCCCCTTGCCCCCAGGCGCGCCCGGCGTACACTTGGGGGCGCTGCTCTGGCGGCCCGCACGCGCCGGCGGCCAGGGAGGAGGACCATCACCTTGAGCACAGAACCACACAGCCCCGTCCCGTCGGCGCGGAGCCGCGAGGACGGCCAGGAAGTGCCGGGCCTGAGCGGCCTGACCCGCGACTGGCTTTCGGCCATCGGGGAAGACCCGGAGCGCGAGGGCCTGGAGCGCACGCCCCACCGCGTCGCCAAGGCCTGGAGCTACCTGACCTCCGGCTACGAGCAGACCCTCCAGAGCGTGGTGGGCGAGGGCGTCTTCGCGTCCGAGGGCAGCGAGATGGTGATCGTCAAGGACATTGAGTTCTACTCGATGTGCGAGCACCACATGCTGCCCTTCTACGGCCGCGCCCACGTCGCCTACATTCCCGAGGGCAGGATTCTGGGCCTGAGCAAGTTCGCCCGCATCGTGGACCTGTACTCGCGCCGCCTCCAGGTCCAGGAGCGGATCACGACCCAGATCGCGGACGCCGTGCAGGACCTGCTCGCGCCGCAGGGCGTGGCCGTCCTGATGGAAGGGGTGCACCTGTGCATGGCGATGCGCGGCGTGCAGAAACAGAATTCCAGCACGACCACCTCGGCCATGCGTGGGCTGTTCCGCAGCGACGCCCGCACCCGCGCCGAGTTCATGAGCGCGGTCCAGGGCACCCTGCGCGGACGCTGAAGCGGGCCTGCGCACAGGGCCGGAGCCGGCCTCCGCCTTCCCCGGCGGGGGCTTCGTCGGCTTCAGGGGCAATTGGAAGCCCGGTCAGTGATCCGCGCGCGGCGCGGGCGCATACTTCCTGGCAAGAGGAGCCTGCTGACCATGCCGACCGACCCGGATGCCGTGCCCCACGAGAAGCCCAGCCGCGAACCCCGACCCCCTGTCCCCCCCTCGCGGCGGGAATTCCTGCGCTCGGCGGCGCTGTTCACCGGCACGGCCCTCGCCCTGGGCGGCGGCCTGGAACTGCTGACCCGCCGCCCCGGCGCCGTGAGCAGCGAGGAAGCCCCCGAACTCGCGCGGCCCGCGCGCCCGCTGGGACCCTACGACACCAGCGAGCCGGTCACGCCCTACGGGCAGGCGACCACCTACAACAACTTCTACGAGCTGGGCGTGAGCAAGGACGACCCGGCGCGCAACGCCTCGGCGCTGCAGGTGCGCCCCTGGACGGTCGAGATCGACGGCGAGGTCGAGAAGCCCGTGACGGTGGACATCGACAAACTTCAGTCGTGGTTTCCGCTCGAAGACCGCATCTACCGCATGCGCTGCGTCGAGGGCTGGTCCATGGTGATGCCGTGGCTGGGCTTTCCGCTCGCCGCCCTGCTGCGCCGGGTGCAGCCCACGGGCGAGGCCCGCTACGTGAAGTTCACGGCGATCAACGATCCGCAGCACCTGCCGGGGCAGCAGGAACCCATTCTGGACTGGCCCTACGTCGAGGGCCTGCGGCTCGACGAGGCGATGCACCCGCTGACCTTCATGGCGATGGGCCTGGACGGCAAGGTGCTGCTGCCGCAGAGCGGCGCGCCCCTGCGGCTGGCGGTGCCCTGGAAGTACGGTTTCAAGAGCATCAAGAGCGTCGTGCGCATCACCCTGACCGCCTCCCAGCCACAGACCACCTGGAGCCTCGCCGCGCCCGACGAGTACGGGTTCTATGCCAACGTGAACCCGGCGGTGCCGCATCCGCGCTGGAGCCAGGCGACCGAGCGCCGCATCGGCGAGCTGCGCCGGCGCGACACGCTGCCCTTCAACGGCTACGCCGAGCAGGTCGCGGGGCTGTACAAGGGCATGGACCTGCGGCGTTTCTACTGATGACCTCTTCACCTGCCTCGCCGGGGCCCGGCACGCCCGACCCCCTTCCTCCGCGCCGACCCACCCCGCGCGCCTCGCTGGACTGGCTGGTGCCGGCCGTGACCGTGGGCGGCCTGCTGCCCGCCGCCGTGCTGATCCTCGATGCCCTGGGGGGCGCGCTGGGGGCCAACCCCGTGCAGCGCGCCCTGCACCAGACCGGGCAACTGGCGTTGATCGTGCTGCTGCTGTCGCTGGTCTGCACGCCGCTGCGCAGGCTGACCGGCTGGACGTGGCCCGCGCGCGTCCGCAAGGCGCTGGGGCTGCTGGCCTTCTTCTACGCCCTGCTGCACTTCGCCATCTACCTCTTCGACCACGACTTCGCGCCGGGGCTGGTGCTGGCCGACGTGCTGGAGCGGCCCTTCATCACGGCCGGGTTCACGGCGCTGCTGCTGCTCGTGCCGCTGGCGCTGACGAGTACCCCCCAGAGCGTGCGCCGCCTGGGCTTCGCGCGCTGGACGCGGCTGCACCAACTGGTGTACGCCTCGGCGTGCCTGGGGGCACTGCACTACTGGTGGGGCGTGAAAAAGGACCACACCTCGCCGCTGCTGGCCGCGCTGGCCCTCGCCGCGCTGCTGGCCGCGCGCTGGCTGTGGCCGGCGGGCCGGAGTAGGGCAGGTCGCCGCGCCACTTCCCGCTGAGACGTGGCGACCCGCACTCCCGAAGCTCCACCCCCTCTCCCTCTGGCCCTGCGCCCGAGGTTTTTTATTCGTGCCCCAGGAGATGGGCAACCCTGCCCGGCAGGACGGCTGCCCTGACAGGTCCGTGTCAGGGGACCGCCCCTAGACTCCGGGGGTGAGTCTCGACGTTCTTCTCGTGGTGTTCGCTGGCGTGTTCGGCCTGCTCGTCGGGTCGTTCTCGAACGTGCTGATCTGGCGGTTGCCACGCGGCGAGAACATCGCCTTTCCGCCGAGCCACTGCCCGCACTGCGACCACGCCCTCGCGCCCAGGGACCTCGTGCCGCTGGGCTCCTGGCTGGCGCTGGGGGGCAAGTGCCGCTACTGCCGCGCGCCCATCAAGGCCCGCTACCCGGTCGTCGAGGCGCTGACGGGCCTGGGCTACGCGGTCATCGCGGCGCTCTTTCCCTTCACGGTGTACGGCGCGGCCCCCCTGGGCCTGATGGTGCTGTTCACGCTGCTGCTGGTGGGCAGCGCCATCGACCTCGACACCTACACCATCCCCGACGAGCTGACGCTGCCGGGCGTGGCGCTCGGGCTGCTGTTCGCGCTGGTCGGCGTGCGCGGCGCGGCCGAGGCGCTGCCCACCTTCGCCGGGGCGGTGCAGGGCGCGCTGCTGGGGGCGGGGGTGCTCGTCGCCATCGACCTGTTCGGGTCGTGGGTGCTGCGGCGCTTCCGCGAGCGGCAGTACCCCGACCTGCCCATCGGCTACCAGCAGATCGCGCTGGGGCTACTGGCCGGCGCGTGGCTGGGGCCCTGGGGCGGTCTGGCGGTGGCCCTGGTGTCGGCGGGCGTGAACGCCGTGGCCCGGCGGGTCGTGCGGATTCCCGAAGTGCTCACGCTGGGCGGCTTTCTGGTCAGCGTGGCGGTCGCGAGCAGCGGCGTCGGCCCTGGCCTCGTCGGCGCGGCGCAGGGCGGTCTGGCCGGGGCGGGGGCCACGTCGCTGGTCGCGGGCCTGTACTGGTGGTGGGCCCACCGCGCCCGGCGCGAGGACGACGCGGCCGACGACGGCGCCTACGACCCCAGCGCGATGGGCTTCGGGGACGTGAAGCTCGCCGCCGTGATCGGGGCCTTCCTGGGCTGGCAGAACCTGCTGCTGGCGGTCGTGGTGGCCGTGTTCGCGGGGGCCGTGTTCGGACTGGTGCAGGCGGCCCTCAAGCGGGGCAACCGGGTCAAGTTCGGCCCCTACCTCGCCCTGGGGGCGGTCGTGGCGATGCTGTGGGGCCAGCCGCTCGTCGGCAGCTACCGGGCGCTGCTGGGGCTGTAGGCCCGCCCGACCTGCACTGGCCCTCTCCCCCGGCGGGAGGGGGCCTCAGCTGTTCGGACGTACGGGTTCGGTGTCGCGCTCGGGCCCGGGCGGCCGGGCCTGCGCGCCGCCGCGCCGGGGTCTGGGACCGACCGGGACCGGCACGCCCGGGCCGTCGCCCTGATCGTCCGGCCGCCGGGGCACGCGGGGTTCGGTGACGAGCGACAGCCAGCGTCTCCAACCGCTAAGGTTCATGACCCAGCGTAAGCGGGCCGGGCGCGCCACGACTGTGAGCCGCCGCGACGCTGCGGGCCGCGCTCCGGTACACTCGCCCCGACCGGCCCGGAGAGGCGAGGTCCGGCCCCGGCCTGTTCCGCTGGCGCGCCGAGGAGGAACCGCCATGACCGACCCTGCCCCTGCACCCGCCCTCACGCCGCCCCGCTACCTCTCCGCCATCCAGGGGATCTTCGCGGTGGTCCTGGTGGTGTCCAACATCGCCTCGAGCAAGCTCGCCACCGTGCACCTCGCGGGCTGGGCGCCGACCTTCGACGGCGGCACCTTCCTGTTTCCGCTGACGTACATCTTCGGGGACGTGCTCACCGAGGTCTACGGCTACGCACGCTCGCGCCGGGTCATCTGGTTCGGGCTGGCGATGAACCTGTGCGCGGCCCTGGTGCTGGCGCTGGTCGCCGTGCTGCCCACCGCGCCCGGCACCGACGGCGGCCCCTTCAGCGCCATCTTCACGTTCGTGCCGCGCATCGTGCTGGCCTCGACCGCCGCCTTCTTCGTGGGGGAGTTCCTAAATTCCTACGTGCTGGCCAAGCTCAAGGTGGCTACGGCAGGCCGCTGGCTGTGGACGCGCACCATCGGCTCGACCCTCGTCGGGCAGGGGGCCGACACGCTGGTCTTCAGCCTGATCGCCTTCGCGGGTCTGCTGCCCACAGATCAGCTCTGGGGCCTGATCGCCTTCAACTACGTCTACAAGGTCGCCCTCGAGATCCTGCTGACCCCCGTCACCTACGGCGTGGTGGGCTTCCTGAAACGGGCCGAAGGCCGGGACGCCTACGACCGGCACACCGACTTCAACCCGTTCCGGCTGCGGGGCTGAGCGACCCGGCCCTCAGCGCCAGCGCTCCGGCAGGCCGTACACGTGCCACAGCGCGTCCACCCGGCGCACGACCTCGGGCGACATGGTGATCTTGGGCGGCCACTCGCGCACGAAGCCCTCCTCGGGCAGCTTGCGCGCGCCGTCCCAGGCGAGCAGTTCTCCCTCCTGCCGCACGTCGCGCTCGGGGTCGATATTGTTCAGGATGGTCCACCACACGTCCTGAAGGTCATTGACGTCGGTGTGCTCGTCCACGATCAGGAGGTGGCGCACGCCCGCCGCCGCCGGATGCGCGGCGAAGGCGGCGGCCAGCTCGCGCGCCTGCCCGGGCCGGGTCTTGTCGAGGGCCACCAGCCAGTAGCCGTCGGGCGTCTGGCGCTGGGCGACCACGCCCCCGAAGGTGGGCAGCCCGGCGGCGGCGCGCGGCGTGAAGGCCCCGGAAGCCGCGTCGGCCCCCACCGCGTCGGCCTGGGCCACGTCGCCCGCCTGGTCGTCGCGGCTGCTCGCGGCGCTGCCGATCTCCTCGGGACGCTTGGTGGTCGCGTCGATGATCAGTTTGCCGCCGTAGCCCCAGCCCCGGCTGGAGTGGTCGAGCACGTCGATGGGGCCGCGCGTGGTCAGGGTGTCGCGGCCCGGCACGGCCTTCAGGGCGACCTCGCGCCACACGGCGGCGAAGTCGTTGACCTTCACGTCCTCGTCCACGACCACGATCACCTTGGCGAACATCATCTGCCCCAGGCCGAACAGCCCGTTGGCGACCTTGTAGGCCTGCCCCGGATAGCCCTTCTTGATGCCCACCACCACGAGGTTGTGCGCGACCCCGGCGGGCGGCATGTGGTAGTCGGTGATCTCGGGGATGATGAGCTGCGCGGCCGGCAGGAACAGCCGCTCGGACGCCTCGATGAGGTAGGCGTCCTCCATCGGCGGGCGGCCCACGATGGTCGCGGGGTACACCGGGTCTCGCCGCATGGTGATCGCCGTGACGTGAAAGCGCGGGTACAGGTCGGGCAGCGTGTAGAAGCCGGTGTGGTCCCCGAACGGCCCCTCGACCGCCCAGTCCTCGGCCGGGTCCACGTAACCTTCGAGGATGAATTCGGCGTTGGCGGGCACGTCGAGGTCCACCGTCACGCCCTTCACGACCGGGTAGCGCTGCCCGCGCAGGTAGCCCGCCAGCGCCAGCTCGTCGAGACCGGGGATGGGCGGCAGGGGCGCGGTCGCCGCGTAGATGAGCGCGGGGTCGCCGCCGATGGCCACCGCCACCTCTAGCCGTTTACCCAGCCGCTTGGCCTTCTCCAGGTGCTTGGTGCCGGTCTTGTGGCGCTGCCAGTGCATGCCGGTGGTCGTCTTGTCCATGACCTGCATGCGGTACATGCCGATGTTGCGCTCGCCGGTCTCGGGGTCCTTGGTGATCACCAGCGGCAGCGTCACGAAGGGGCCGCCGTCCAGCGGCCAGCACTTCAGGACCGGCAACTTGTCCAGGTCCACCTCGTCGCCGCGCCACACGACCTCCTGCACGGGGGCCGAGCGGACCCGCCGGGGCAGCAGGTGCGCCGCGTCGCGCAGCTTGGTCACGTTGCCCAGCAGCCCCGCCACGCCGCCCGACCCCTTGAGGTCGATCAGGGCCTTGACCTTGGCGGCGAGGTCGTCGAGGTCCTGCACGCCCAGGCTCAGGGCGGTGCGCTCGCGGGTGCCCACCAGCCCGATGACGAGCGGGAAGTCGCTGCCGACGACGTTCTCGAACAGCACCGCCGGACCGCCCTTCTTGACCAGGCGGTCGGCGATTTCGGTGATTTCGAGGTCACGCGACACCGGCACGTCTACGCGCAGCAGTTCACCGCGACTTTCGAGCAGCTCCATGAACGACCGCAGGTCGGGAAAGGCCATGCGGCGAGCATAGGACGCGGGGGCCGGGGCAACCGTACCCGCGCCGCCCGAACCTGACGAAACGCTCAAGACGCTTTACTTTGCAAACCCTTTTAAATAATTGACAAAAGCGGTACACTAAAGAGGTTGGAGCGCGGCTGCCCCCCTGCCCGCTCCGGAGGACCCGACATGAAGAAGATCCTGACCCTGGGCCTGCTGGCCCTCGTAAGCACCAGCCTCGCCGCCACGACCGCCCCCACCCTGACCAAGGGCACCCTCAAGATCGGCATGGAAGGCACCTACCCGCCCTTCACCTACAAAGACGACAAGGGCGTCCTGACCGGCTTCGACGTGGACATCGCCAAGGCGGTCGCTGCCAAGCTGGGCCTCAAGGCCGAGTTCGTGCTGACCGAGTGGAGCGGCATCCTGGCCGGCCTCCAGGCCAACAAATACGACGTGATCGTCAACCAGGTGGCCATCACGCCCGAGCGCCAGAAGACCATCAACTTCTCCACGCCCTACGCCTACAGCCGCCCGCAGATCATCGTGCGCAAAGCCGGCAACTTCGATCCCAAGTCGCTGGCCGACCTCAAGGGCAAGCGCGTGGGCAGCAGCCTGGGCAGCAACTACGAGCGCGCGCTCAAGGCCGAGGGCGGCATCAACATCGTGACCTACCCCGGCGCGGCCGAAATCCTGGCCGACCTCGCCACCGGGCGCATCGACGCGGCGTACAACGACCGCCTGCTCGTGGGCTACCTGACCAAGTCGCAGAACCTGCCCATCCGCGGCGCGGGCGTGAGCAGCGAGAGCGAGTCGGTCGCCATCGCCCTGAAGAAGACCAACCCCGGCCTCAAGACCGCCATCGACAAGGCGCTTCTCCAGATCAAGGCGGACGGCACCTACGCCAAGATCAGCCGCCAGTGGTTCGGTCAGGACGTAAGCAAACCCTGATCTTCACGCAGGCCCTCCCTCCCCATCTGACATGCTGGGGAGGGTTGTTCTTGCCCCGGAGGCCAGGTCATCATGGAACAGTTTCAACTCGTGCTGCAAAGCGCCCTGGACGCGCTGCCGACCCTGCTCCGGGCCACGCCGACCACGCTGGGCTTCGCGCTCGCGGCGATGCTGCTGGGCCTGCCGCTGGGCTTTCTGGTGGCGCTGTCGCGGCTCTCGCGTTTCGCGGCGCTGCGGGGGATCAGCAGCGTCTTCGTGTCCTTCATCCGGGGCACGCCGCTGCTCGTACAGATTTTCGTCATCTACTACGGTCTGCCCAGCCTGGGCCTGACCCTCAACCCGGTGGCGGGCGGCGTGATCGCCCTGACCCTGAACGCCGCCGCCTACCTCAGCGAGACGATCCGCGCGGCCATCCTGAGCATCCCCAAGGGCCAGCGCGAGGCCGCGACCAGCCTGGGCCTGAGCGGCTCGCAGACCATGCGCCTGATCGTGCTGCCCCAGGCGGCTCGCGTGGCGCTGCCCAGCCTGAGCAACACCCTCATCGGGCTGGTCAAGGACACCTCGCTCGTGTCGGTCATCACGGTGGTCGAGTTGCTGCGCAGCGCCCAGCTCGTGATCGCGCGGACCTTCGAGCCCTTCGGGCCGTACCTCGCCGCCGCGCTGATCTACTGGGTCATCAGCAGCCTGCTCGAACTCGTGCAGCGCGCGCTGGAACGCCGCTTCGCGCGTGGGGCCACCGCCTGAGCCGGAGCGGCCCCCAGCCCTTGCGGCGGCCCGCGCGGGTCAGGTCAGGCTCGGGCGGTGGCCCGGCCTGACTCCAGGCCCTGCTCAGATCTCGCGCAGGGGGCGCTCGGCCAGCCAGCCGGGCACCTCGTGGGCGGCGTAGGTCTCGAAATGCAGTTCCTTGAGGCTCATCAGGGGGTAGCCGGCCAGCGGCCCCGTCTCGGCGCGGCGGTCGATGATGCAGCACAGGCCCACGCACTGCGCCCCGTAGGCCTCGACCGCGCGCACGGCGCGCAGCAGGCTGCCCCCGGTGGTGAGCACGTCCTCGACCGCCACGAAGGTCTCGCCCCGGCGGATCTCGAAGGCCTCGCGCAGCTTCATGCCGCCCTGACCGTCCTTCTCGGCGAAGAGGCCGCGCACCTCGGGCAGCGTGTCCGAGAGCTGCCGGGCGACCTCGTAGGCCAGCGTGACGCCGCCCATCGCCGGGCCGACCACGAAATCGGGCCGCAGCCCCGCGTCCAGAATCTGGCGGGCCATCGCGCCTCCGAGCTGCGTCATGGCGCGCGGGTGCTGGAGCAGCGTCGTGGACTGGAGGAAAAACGGCGACTGCCGGCCCGACGCGAGCAGGAAGCGGCCCTCGTGGAAGGCCCCGGCCTCCCGGTACAGGGCGAGCACGTCCAGCTCGGCCGTGGGCTGCTCGGGCATCGGATTCGGGGCGGACTGCTCGGGCGACTCGGTCATGGGCGCAGTATCGCACTGCGGGTGTCGCGGGCCGGTCAGGGCGGGACCGAGGCCGAGAGGACAATCCGCCTTCGCGCCTATTCTCTCCCCCACCCCCCCGGCGTAGACTGCGCCCACTTGTCCAGGAGCCGATGCCTTTGAACCACGCTTTCGTAGACGCCAGCTGGCAGGAGCAGCCCGACGGCCAGGGTCTGGGCGGCTGGGGGCTGGTGCTGCTGCGGCCCGGCCAGCTCGCCGCACGCTACCAGGGCCAGCTCGACGCGCCCGACAACAACGCCGCCGAACTGCGCGCGGTGCTCGAAGCCGTGCGCGCGGCCCCGGCCGGCGAGCCGCTCACCGTGCACACCGACAACCAGGCCGTGATCATCGCGGTGTCGCGCGGACGCGGGCCGCAGGGCCTGACCGAGGCGAGCCGCGAGGTCCACGAGGAGTCGGGGGACCGGGGCCTGAGCCTGCGCGCCAAGTACGCGCCGCGCACCGGCCGCCACATGCAGAGCGCCCACCTGCTCGCCAACGACGCCCGCAAGGGCCAGGGCACGGCCAGCCTGAGCCTGCCCCAGACCGACGTGCTCATCGAGCAGCGCCCGGTCGGCCCGGAGACTGGCGGCCCCGAGGCGCGCGTGAGCCTGCGCCGCGTGGGCGAGCGGGTCACGGCGCACGTGCCGCTCGATCCCCTATCGCCGCTGCCGCCCAGTGCCCAGGCGCTGCTGGCCGCCGTGGGGCTGGCCCGCCCCGGCGAGCACCTGACCGTGCGGCGCGCGAGCAAGGTCGCCCAGGCGCTGTGGCACCGGCCCGAGCGGGCGCTGCCCGGCGCCTACCCGGCGGTGGCCCAGGCCCGCACCCAGGCCGACGAGCAGGGCGTGCAGGTCGAATTCCTGGGCGTGGGCTAGGCGCCGGACCGGGGGCGACCACGTTCGGCGCGGCAATGAAACTGTCAGACCCGGGCCTTTAGGCTCGGTCCATGTTCGGCCGCCGCGTGCCCCCCAACGTCGTCTTTCTGCTGAGTCTGCTGCTGGCGGTCGTCTGCGGGCTGGTCGCCTACCGCGCCCTGAGCGCCCAGAGCTGGGTCACGGGCGTCATCGCGCTCGTGCTGGCGGTGTGGTTCGCCGTGGACGCCGTGCGCTCCTACGGCTGGAGCAGACGCAAACCCTGACCCACCCCGAAACGGCGGTGCTAGCCTGCCCGCATGACCTCGCCCGACCTCGCGGCCCACATAGAACGCGGCCTGACCGACCTGCGCGACCTCGTGAAGATGGAGAGCGTCTCGGCGCAGGGACGGTCGCTGCCCGAGACGGCCGCCGCCGTGCGCGCCCTGCTGGAGGCGGAAGGCTTCGCCGTGCGCGAGTACCCCGGCCACGTCGCCCCGGTGCTCGTGGCCGAGGCGGGCCCCGAGGACGCCGAATTTACCCTGCTGATCTACAACCACTACGACGTGCAGCCCGAAGACCCGCTGGAGCTGTGGGACAGCCCGCCCTTCGCCCTGACCGAGCGGGACGGCCGGCTGTACGGGCGCGGCGCCTCGGACGACAAGGGGGAGTTCGTGTCGCGCCTCGCGGGGCTGCGGCTGGCGCGCGAGCGGGCGGGCGGCCCGCTCCCCCTGCGCGTGAAGTGGCTCGTCGAGGGTGAGGAGGAGGTCGGCAGCCCCAGCCTGGACGCCTTCGTGCGGGAGCACGCCGCCGAGCTGAAGGCCGACGGCGTGTGGTGGGAGTTCGGCTCGGTGACGCCCGAGGGCCGCCCGGTGCTGTACGCGGGCCTCAAGGGCATCGTGTGCGTCGAGCTGCGCTGCCGCGTGGCCGACAGCGACCTGCATTCGAGCAACGGCGCGGTCGTGGACAACCCGCTGTGGCGCCTCGCCTCGGCGGTCGCCAGCCTGCGGGACGAGGGCGGCACGGTCCTCATTCCCGGCTTCCACGACGACGTGCGCCCGCCCAGCGACGCCGACCTCGCGGCGGTCACGGCGCTGTCCGGCGGCGGCGAGACGCTGCGCGACACCTACGCCGTGACCCGGCCCCTGGGCACACCCGCCGAGTACCACCACCGCCTGAACCTTAAGCCGGTCGTGAACGTGAACGGCTTTCACGGCGGCTACGGCGGTGCGGGCAGCAAGACGGTGCTGCCGGCCGAGGGCATGGTCAAGCTCGACTTCCGGCTGGTGCCCGACCAGGACCCGGCGCGGGTGGTCACGCTGCTGCGCGCGCACCTGGACGCCCAGGGATTCGGCGACATCGAGATCGTCGAGCTGGAGACCCACCAGTTCCCCGGCCGCAGCGACCTGGAGGCCCCCTTCGTGAAGACGGCGGTGGCCGTGGCGCGCGAGGTCTACGGCCAGGAGCCGCTGCTCAACCCGTCGAGCGGCGGCAGCGGCCCCATCCACCCCTTCATGGCCTATGTGGGGGCGCCGGTCGTGGCGCTGGGCATCGGCAACGTGGGCGGGCGGGTCCACGCGCCGAACGAGAACATCCTGCGCCGCGATTTTGGACGCGGCGTGGAGTACGCGGCGGCGCTCATGACGGCTCTGGCCGGGCAGGACTGAGGCCCGAACCCCTCAGCGGCTTCTGCCGCAACTTCCGCCGGGGGGCGGCGTGCAGCGGCCGTCGCTGATGCTCAGCCGCCCCCGCGCGTCCCCGACAATATCCAGTACGACCGGCTGACCGGGGTATATCTCCTGAAGGCTGGTGCTCCGTGTCTGGCCGGTGACGACCCGCAGCACCAGCGTTCCGGCAGCGGGCAACCGCCCGGTCCAGCGAAGCTTCTCGCCGGGCCGGACAGGGCGGCTGTCGAGCGTCAGCACAGTGCCGTCCGGGAGTGCCTGGGTGACCAGAATGACGAGTGTTCCGTCATCGGGGCGAAACGTTGCGCGCAGCAGGTCCACCCGCACCTCGAAGGGCACCGTCGCCGTCCCGGTCGGAGAGATCCCGAGTCGCTGGATCTGCGGAAACAGATCGAACGCCGGTCCGCTGCCCGTCGCCGGGCCGTCTCCTCCCCCGGCCAGGGCACAGGACGCGGCGAGGGCGAGGGCCAACATCAGGGGACGCATGGCCCCACCGTACCCGGTCGCCGGGGCCGGGCGGGGCGAGGTTGCGCCTACACGTCCTCGCTGCCGGTGTCCATCCGCACCACGTGGGGGCGGAACTCGGCGAGCACGTCCACGAGGTCGGTCTGGCGCGCGATGACCTCCTCGATGCGCTTGTAGGCCTGCGGGGCCTCGTCGATGCCGCCGCCGATCAGGGTCACGCCCCGCCCCTCCAGGTACGCCTGTACGTCCTTCTTGCTCAGGGCATTCTGGGCGGCGCGGCGGCCGAGCTGCCGGCCCGCGCCGTGGCTGGCACTCGCCAGCGCGGGGGCGTGGCCGCGTCCGCGCACGAGGTAGCCGGGGTCGGCCATGCTGCCGGGAATCAGGCCCAGCTGCCCCTTCGCGGCGGGGGTAGCCCCCTTGCGGTGCACGATCAGCTCCTGGCCGTCCACGACCTCCTTCCAGGCGAGGTTGTGGCTGTTGCTCGCCTGTGCCAGGGGCGAAACCCCCAGCGCGCGGGCCAGCCGGGCATGGATGAGGTCGTGGTTCGCCAGGGCGTAGCGCCCCGCGAGGTTCATGGCCTGCCAGTAGGCCTGGCCCTCCTCGCCGTCCAGCGGCAGCCACGCGAGCTTCTGCGCGACCTTGTCGATGCCGGGGTGCAGCCGCCCCGCCAGCGCGGTGAAGTGCCCCGCGACCTGCGCCCCGAAGCCGCGCGAGCCGCTGTGCGACAGCACCGCGAGGTACTCGCCCGCCTCCAGCCCCAGTTCGGGGTCGGGCTGCGCGAGGCTCAGCGTGCCGAATTCCACGAAGTGGTTGCCGCTGCCCGAGGTGCCGATCTGGTTCACGGCCTTGTCGTACAGGTGGCGCAGCAGGGGCTGCTCTTCCCAGGTCGGCTCGTGCAGCACGGCGTGGTCCTGGCGGTCACGCTTCTCGAAGCCCACGCCCGCGCCGAAGCGCGTGTGGCGCAGCAGCAGCCCGCTCGCCTCGGCCACCTTCAGGGCGCCCGGCAGCATCGGCAGCACGCTGAGCATCATCGAGCAGCCGATGTCCACGCCCACGCCGTAGGGGATGACCGCGTTCTCGGCCGCCAATACCCCGCCGATAGGCAGGCCGTAGCCCACGTGGGCGTCGGGCATCATCGCCCCGGCGCGCGACACGGGCAGGCGCATCGCCACGTCCATCTGGGCGCGCGCCCCCGGCTCGATGAGGTCCGCGCCCCACACGGCGTAGGGCAGCGGCACGGCGCGCAGGGCGCTCGCGGCGCGGACCTGCTGCGCGGCGGCCTGGGCCAAGAGCATCTGCGCCAGCAGGGCGTACACGCCGCCCCCGGCGTAGTCCTGCGGCGCGGCCTGCACGGCGCCCAGCTCGTGCAGGATGTCGGCGCGCGCCAGGCCTGCGCCCTCGCGCGCCGTGGCGGCCTTGAGGGCCAGGCCCACAGCTTCTTTCTCGAATCCCAGCTTGATGAGGTGCTTCCCGTTCATGTGTGGTGCTCCGGTGGGGCGGGAAGCCCAGGAGCTAGTCCTGGCCCCTTCCCTGCCCAGTGAGAGAGGGGGGTGTCCGGTCGTCTCCGTCTTCCGAATCCTGCCTTGACCTCATGGTGAACCTCCGTGCCGGACCTGTCCGGCCTGCCCATCCTGCCGCGCCGCGCCGGGGCCGCGCCATAGGCCAGAACGCGCAGCGGCGGTGGACATCCTGACGTAGGCGGCCCCCCACGACCCTCTCCCTGGGCCTGGGCACCCTGGGCCCCGTGCGGGGTACGTACCAGGGTCAACACCCAAACAAAGACTCCCCCACCCGCAGGTGAGGGAGCCGCCGCAACCGGACTTACTGAAGGGTCTTGATGTAGGCCTGGATGTCGGCCACCTGCTGGTCGCTGATCTGCGCGGCGGTGAAGCGGGGCATGACGGCCCCCAGCGTGCGGTTGGGGGTACGGCCTTCACGCAGCACGGTCGTGAACTGGGCCAGGGTCCAGGCCTTGGGGCCTTCGGTCGCCATGACCAGGCTCGGGCCGATGCCGCCCTGGGCGTTCTGGCCGTGGCAGCCCGCGCAGTTGCCCGCGAAGACCTGCTGACCGGCCGAGGCGTCGCCGTCTGCGGCGTTCGACGCGCCGCTTTCCGAGGGCGCGCCCGCCGAGGCCGCGCCCGAGGCCGCCGCGCCGGTCTCCTGGGTGGGCGACTCGGCGGTGCTGGGCTCGGTGGTGTTGCCGCTGCTCGGGGTGGTGCCCGAGGAGCTCGTGCCTTCGGTGCCCGTCGCCGCGGTGCCGGTGCCCGAGGCCCCGGAGGTCGTGGCCGTTTCCGAGCCGGAGGTGGCCGTCCCCGAGGCCGCCGTGCCGCTGCCCGACATCCCACTGCCCGACATCCCGCTGCCGGACTGGCTGGCAGCGGCGGCGCCGGAGGCTCCGGCGGCCTCGTTGTTCACGGGGGTCGCCGCCGTGCCCTCGGGCCCGGGGGTCGCGTCGGTGCCGATGGTGCGCGGAATGACGATGAGCAATACGACCCCGACGATCAGCCCCAGCGTGACTCCCAGCAGCCACGAGATCACGTTTCCAGCAGTCCAGCGGTTCTTCCGGCCATTCATAGCCCTCAGCATATCGCCGCCGGGCGCGGGCGGGGAGCCGGGCCCCCGCCCACGCCCCGGCCGATTCTTTAGAGAGGCCCGGAAATCACAGCAGCCGCCCCGGCGGCGCGTGCGGGTCCTCCTCCGGCCACCACTGCCAGCGGGCGAGGTCGCAGCGGCCCCCCGCGCCGAACTCGACGCCCTCGGCGCGCAGCAGGCCCTCTTGCAGGTCCCCGAACCCCAGCTTGTGGGTACTGACCCGGCCCTGCGCGTTGATGACCCGCTGCCAGGGCAGGGCCGACTCGCCGTCCATGAGCGCGTTCATGACGTAGCCTGCCTGCCGCGCGGCCCCCGGCTGTCCGGCCAGCAGCGCGAGTTGTCCGTAGGTCATGACCCGGCCCGGCGGAATGCGGGCCACCAGCGCCAGCACCCGCTCGCGGAAGGTGCCTTCGGTGGGGGGAAGCGACATGGCCGGAGTGTAGCGGGGACGCGGCGCTCAGCGCAGCAGCAGGTTCAGGCGCTGGCGCTCGCGGTCGGGCACGACGTAGTACCACACGCCGCCGATCTTGCGGTTCTCGCCGCGCACGCGCTCGGCCGTCTGGTGGTCGAGCATGTAGGCGTGCGCCGCGCGCAGCTTGACCACCTCCGAAGGCGAGAAGTTGGTGCGCACGCTGTCGCTCAGGCGGCCGAGCACCCGCGTCAGCTCGGGCGTGTCCAGGCCGCCCAGCGCCCGCATGAGCGCGCGGACCACCTGCTGCTGCCGGGCGTTGCGGCCCAGGTCGCCCTGGGGGTCGTCGTGGCGCATCCGGGCGTAGGCCAGCGCCTGCTCGCCCGCGAGGTGCAGCCGCCCGCGCGTGATGTGCTGGCCGTCGAGCTCGAAGTCCAGCGCCGAGTCCACGTCCACGCCCCCCACCGCGTCGATGGCCTGCACGAAGCCGTCCAGGCTCACCTCGACGTACTTGTCGAAGGGCACGCCCAGGAAGCGCTCGACCGCCGTCGTCTGGAGGCTGGCCCCCCCATAGGCGTAGGCCGCGTTGATCTTGACCAGACCGTGGCCCGGCAGCTCGATGCGCGTATCGCGCGGAATGCTCAGGAAGTACAGCGTGCGGGCCACCGGGTCGAAGGTCAGGCTCAGGAGGGTATCGCCCCGGCCACGGCCCAGCGCGGGCTGGTCGTTGCCGATCAGGAGGATGTGCACCTTGCGCCGCGCGAGCTGCGCCGACGAGTCGCGTTCGATGAACGGCCCCGGCGTGGGCGCGGAAGCGCCCGCCGGGGCCGCCTGACCCTTGGGCGGGACGTAGCGCCCCAGCGACGGGGGCTGGGCGGGAGCGGGCAGCGCCCTGAACACGGGGTCGTCGAGGACACCGGGGCGCAGCGGCATCCCGTCGTCCTCCAGCGCCTTGTAGACCTTGATGCCGGTCTGCTGCACCTCGCGGTGGGTGGTGTAGGTCCAGGCGCCCACGCCCCCCCCGGCCACGAGCAGCAGCGCCGCCGCTCCTGGCAGCAACCACCGCCGCCTCGCCGCCGCGCGCCCCGTCATCCGGGCATCCTAGAGCATGGCCGCCGGAGCGGACCGTGGCCGCCGGGACCATCCCGGCGACTCAGCGCCGCCGGTCCAGCACCTCGCGGTACACCGCCCAGGTCCGTTCCAGCAGGTGCGGCAGCGTGAAGTGCGCGTCGAAACGCTCGCCCCCGGCCCGGCCCATCGCCGCGCGCGCGGCCGGGTCGTCGAGCAGCCGCGCCAGCGCCAGGCGCCAGGACACCACGTCGTTGTGCGCGACGAGCAGGCCGGTGCGCCCGGGCACGACCGCCTCGCCCACGCCGCCCACGTCGCTGGCGATCACCGGCAGGCCCGCGCGCATGCCCTCCAGCACGCTGATGGGAAAGCCCTCGTAGTGCGAGCACAGGCAGAACACGTCCGTCTGCGCGAGCAGTTCGGGCACGTCGTCACGGCTGCCCAGGAAGCGCGCCCGGTCGCCCAGTTCCAGCTCGGCGGCCAGCGCGCGGGTCGCCTCCAGCTCGGGGCCGTCCCCGACGAGCCAGACCTCGGCCCCGCGCAGGGGCGCGGCGGCGCGCAGCAGCAGCGCCTGGTCCTTGGGGGGCGCGAAGCGCGCGACCATCACGAAGCGCACGGCAACGTCGGGCCGGGGCGCGGCCAGCGTGATGCGGGGCGCGGGCGGCAGGGCGTTGTGGATGGTCCGGGCCTGCGGCGCGACCCGCAGCCGCGCGCCCAGGTCGCGGTCGTAGTCCGACACGGCGATGATGGCGGCGCTCAGGGGGGCCGCCAGGCGCTCGGACCAGATCGCCAGGAGCCGCCGCGCGCGCCCGGCGCCCTCGGTGAAGGCCCAGCCGTGCGCCGTGAAGATGGCCGGAACCCCGGCCAGGCGCGCCGCCACGCGCCCCAGCAGCCCCGCCTTGGAGCTGTGCAGGTGCACGAGGTCGGGCCGCAACTGCCGCAGCAGCCGCACCAGCGCCCACAGTGCCGCGAGGTCGCGCCGGGGGTCCAGGGGCGCCACGAGTTGCGGCACGACCACCGTCTCCAGCCCCAGGGCCCGCGCCTGTTCGAGCAGGAACCCGTCCTCGCCCGAGGCGACCGTGAGCCGGGCGCGGTCACGCAGCCGCAGCAGTTCCAGCACGTGCGTCTGTGCGCCGCCGCGCTCGGCCTTCGTGATGAGCAGCAACACGTGCGGCCGGTCCGCCGCGCCCGGCTCAGACTTCCTGGGCATGGCGCGTCTCCCGGACCAGCGCGCCGGCCAGTCCATACTCGGGGTTGTAGGGCGCTTCCCACAGCAGCGCCCAGCCCAGCGAACTCGCCTGACCCCGGCGCAGGGCCGTCTCGGCCTCGGTCGGGGTGAGCCACGCGGCGTAACGCAGCGCGGCGGTGGGCAGGTGCCCGCTGCGCCGGGTCTGCTCGGCCAGGGCGCGCGCCTCGTCGTCGTAGGGAATCAGGACCGGGCGCGAGGTCGCCGGACGCAGCCGCAGCGCCGCCGCCAGCGAGGCGTAGTCCTGCCCGGCCCGCAGCCGGTCCAGGTCGGAGCCGGGGGAGGGGGCCGGGCCGCCGGCCTGCGCCGCCCCGGCCCCCTCGCCCAGACGGCGGAAGGCGGCCAGCGCCTCGGCGGGAGGCCACTGCGCCAGCAGGTCGCGGCTCAGGGCCAGCGCGCCGTGCCACGCGGTCGGGCGGGCCACGTCGGTCAGGGCCAGCCGCCGGAAGGTCCCCGAGCACAGCCGCCACGCCTCGGCGAGGTGGGGCAGCGGGGCCTCCCCGTGCCACACCGTGCCGAAGGGACCGAGCTGCGCGGGCGGCAGCATGGTGGCGACCACCCGCAGGCGCTCGCCCGCCGCCCGCCGGGCCCGCAGCTCCCGTCCACGCTCGCCCAGATGGACCGGGCACAGGCTGCTCGACCACAGCACGCTGCCCGGCACCAGCGCCGCGAGCCGGGCCGCGCTCCCGCGCGAGGGCAGCACCGCCAGCGCGTCGCCCGGTTCGCGGGCCATGCGGGCCGCCAGCGACGCGAGGTCCATGGCCTCGGGGGGCGCGAAGTCCGGCCCGGTGTGGCCGGGCACCTCCGGCACGGGCGCGCCGAGCGGCAGCTCCGGCCACCCGGACCAGTCCAGCGGCCAGGCCGAGAGCAGCAGCGCGCTGACGCCGAACACCCGCGCGCTGTCGGCCAGCAGCCCGGCGACCACCGCCGGCTGGCTTCCGGGCAGGCCGCGCAGCCCATCGAGCAGCACCGGACCGCCCAGCAGCGTGGCGAGGTCCGGCAGGGTCCAGCGCCACGCCGCCGAGAGCAGGCCCACCGCGTCCTCGAGCGTGATGACCGCGACCGGCGATCCCAACCCGCCGACGAGCGGCCCGTAGCGCGCCGCGAGCCGCTCGCGCGCCCCCAGCCACGCCCCCCAGCCAGGCACCGCCAGCGTCACGCGGCCCTGTCCGGCGGCGCGGGCACGCTCCAGCGCCCACTCGACCGCCAGGGTCCAGCGGGCGCCGTCGTCCTCCAGGGTCAGGGCCGCGCAGACCGGCGACGTGGGCTGCGCCGGGCCGGCAGCCGGGACCGTCCCTGCCGGGGGGTCGCGGCGCAGCAGGCGCGCCGCCTGACCGCGCACCCAGGCCTCGCGCTCGCCCGGCCGCTCGGGGGGCCGGGGCAGGGCCGCCAGCACCCGCGACAGGGCCGGGCTGGGGGCCACCTGCGGCGGCTCGGCCAGCACCCGCCCGGCCTCGGCAGTGTCGAGCAGCCCGCCGACCTCGGCCAGCAGCACGCGCGCGGCCTGTGGGTGTCCGGCGGCGGCGGCGTGCCGGGCCGCGTCGAGCGCCCCGCCGGGCGACAGGGCCGCCACTGCCCTGAACTGCTGAAGTTCCTGCTCGCGGTCCACGTCCCCTCCCCGGTGCCCCGTGCTGGACAGCCCCGTTCTGGCCGCAAAACATAGTCCTGGCCGCCGTGCGCCGCAGCATAACAGGCTCCCCGGCTTCTGTAAGCCGCCTGTGAGACTCTTTAGGCTACCTTCATCCCAGCACGCGATACCGTGCGCCGCCAACTTCCTAAACGACCAAAGGCAAACCCCTCGCAAGGGGGGGACGCAAAGCCACGGGGCCCACAGGGCCGGCCGGGTTACCGAAAGAGGAGAACACACGTGCGCCGAACCGTACCGGCCCTGCTGGCCCTGTCTCTGGGCCTGATGTCCTGCATGCAGGCCCCCACGCCCCAGCCGAGCACTGCCGCCCAGACGGCGGACACCGCCGGCAGCGCCCCCGCCGACACCCAGACGGCGGCCCCCAGCGAGAGTGCCCAGGCCCTCCGGCCGCCCTCGCTCGTGCCCGGCACCTACGGCCAGCAGGTCAGCGTGCAGAACGCCGGCCTGCGGGTCGGCAACCAGGGCCTGTTTCCTTTCGGCTTCTACCACGTCTCCTGGATGAGCGACGCGGCCACCCGCCAGCGCGATATGCAGGAGATGAGCGCGGCGGGCTTCAACACCATGACCGCCTCGGTCATCAACGACGCCGACAATGCCCGCTACGGCGAGTTCCTGGACGCCGCCGCCCGGGCGCGCATGTACGTGCTGAGCGAAGGCGTCTTCGAGAGCAGCGTGCCCAAGCTGGCGAGCAAGCCCGCCGTGCTCGGCTGGATGGTCGCCGACGACTGCAACCTCCAGTACACCCCCGCGCAGGTGCGCGACCGCGGCGCGCGGATGCGGTCGCTCGACCCGCAGCACCCCACCTACGCCGCGCTGTTCACGAGCTACGCCGAGTCGCACAGCGACTTTTTCGACACGACGCACATGATGGGCAACATGTCCTACCCCATCGGGCCGGGCGACAGCATCGGCGCGACCTACGACATGCAGCGCCTCTCGGTCGGGCTCTCCAAGAAGAACGGCACCGTGCCCGTCGCCAACCTCCAGGCCTTTTCCTGGGGGCACCGTGCCGGGCCACGACGCTTCGGACCCGGCCGCGCGCATGCCCACCCCCGCCGAGGTCTACAACATGACCTACCAGGCCATCGGGGCCGGCGTGCGCGGCATCCTGTACTACACCTACCTCGACTCGTACAGCAACGTGCGCCGCAGCCCCGCCGTATGGGAGATGACCAAGAGCATCGTGCCCGAGATCGCCCAGCTCTCGCCCATGCTGCTCTCGGCCGAGCCGAAGTACCTGGAGACGAACAACGGCAACGTGCACGCCACCGCCTGGACCTACCAGGGCCACACCTACCTGCTGCTCACCAACGTCTCGGCCACCCAGGCGCAGCCCCTGTACGTGCCGCTCGCGGATCAGGCCCCCACCGGCCTGCGCCCCCTGTTCGCCGGGCGCGGCGGAGAGGGCGTCAGGCTCAGCGGCACCACCCTGGGCGGCACCATCGCGCCGCTGGGCGCACACTTCTTCCGCATCAACTGAGGCGCCTCACATGAGGCGCGCCTATAACGACGGGCGATGTCTCCTCTGCGGCCTCTGGCCACCTGTCTGGCGCTGGGCGCGCTGCTCACCGGCTGCGCGCCGCTGCGGCCCGCCGTCTGGACCGTGGACGCCCGGCAGACCCGCGTCACGGCCTCGGGCGGGCGCATCCTGATCAATGGGCAGCCGTTTTTTCCTTTCGGCTTCTACCACGTCTCCTGGGCCGACCAGGGCACGCCCCAGATTCGCCTGAACGACCTGGACACCCTGGCCGACGCCGGCTTCAACGTCATGCTCACCGAGCCCGTGCGCGAGGCCGAGACCGAGATGCCCGCGCTGCTGGCCGAGGCGCACCGGCGCGGCGTGATGGTGCTGGCCCACGGCGTGCAGCCCCGGTTCGTGCGTGAACTGGCCGCCCAGCCCGCGCTGCTGGGCTTCACGCTCATGGACGACAGCAACTACAACAGCACGCCCCCGGCGGTGGCCGACCTCCAGGCGACCTATAAGGCGCTCGCCCCCGACAAGCTCACGGGCATCACCCTGGCGCTGGCGAACGACCGGCCCGAGAGCGGGTTTTTCGGGGTGTCGGACAGCGTCAGCAACATGAGCTATCCCATCGGCGGCACCGACGAGATCGCGGTGGTGTACGGCGTGATGCGCCAGACGGTCGAGCAGGCGGCGCGGCGCGGCGTGGTGCCGCTGGCGACCCTCCAGAGCTTCGCGTGGCCGGGCCAGCGCCGGCCCACCCCGGCCGAACTGCGCAACATGACCTACCAGGCGCTGCTGGCGGGGGTCAAGGGCGTCGTGTACTACTCGTACCGTTCGGGGGGCAACCG
Source organism: Deinococcus gobiensis I-0 (assembly GCF_000252445.1). GTDB lineage: Bacteria > Deinococcota > Deinococci > Deinococcales > Deinococcaceae > Deinococcus > Deinococcus gobiensis. Next base: position 2,910,341 of record NC_017790.1, read on the forward strand.
CGTGACCGACGACGCGCCCCTGTGGCAGGAGACCCGGACCCTGGCCGCCGAGGTGCGCCGGCTCTCGCCCACGCTGCTGAGCGGCGCGCGGCGCGAGCTGACCGCGCCGGCCCCCGGCCAGCCGGTCCGCGCCGCGCAGTTCAGCGGGCCGGGCGGGTCGTACCTGCTGGTGGTGAACACCACGCCCCGGCCGCAGGCGCTGCGGCTGGACCTGCCGCGCGTGCGCCGGCTGAACCCGCTGTTCGGCGCGGCCGACCCCGAGTTTCGGCGGGGCCAGCTCGGCGGCGTGCTGGGGGCACTGGAGGTCCGGGTCTTCGAAGTGCGCTGAGCGGGGCGGCCCTCTCGCGGGCAACTCTGGGCAAAGCATGAACCGGGACCGCGCAGGAAAGGGGCGTGCGGCGCACTAGGCTGGGGCCGATGCCCGCCCTCCCGTTCCTGCCCGGCCGCCCCTGATGGCCGGCAATGCCGCCGCCCCGGCTCCCGCGCTGCGCACCGACGTGGTGTGGACCCTGGCCGGCAACCTGGTGTTCGCGGCGACGCAGTGGGCCATGCTGGTGGTCCTGGCGCGCCTGGGCAGCCCGGCCGACGTGGGGCGCTACACGCTGGGGCTGGCCGTGACCACCCCGGTCTTTCTGCTCCTGAGCCTGCAACTGCGCGGGGCGCAGGCCACCGAGCCGCCGGACAGCCCCTACCGCTTCGGGCACTACTTCACGCTGCGCACGCTGCTTGCGGGGCTGGCACTGGCGCTGTGCGCGGGTTGGGCGCTGCTGAGCGCCGGCCCCCAGGCGCAGGCGGGGCTGGCGGCCGTGACCGGCTGGCTGGCCCTCGCCAAGCTGTTCGACGGCCTGAGCGACGTGTGCTACGGCCACCTCCAGGCGGGCGGGCGGCTGACCGAGGTGGCGCGCTCGCTGATGCTGCGCGGAACGCTCTCGGCCCTGGGGCTGGCCGCCGCCTTCGCCCTGACGCGCGACGTGGGCTGGGCCGCCGCCGCCGTGGCCGGGGGCTACCTGGGGGGGCTGCTGCTGTACGACCTGCCGCGCACCCGCCCCGGCACCGGGCGCTGGTGGTGGCCCGAGTGGTCCCGGCTACGCGCCCTGGCCGCCCTGACCTGGCCGCTGGGGGTGGCGGTGGGCCTCATCGCCCTGAACGCCAGCCTGCCGCGCTACTTCCTGGGCCGCGAGGCCGGACTGGAGGCCGTGGGCCTGTATTCGGCCCTGTCCTACGTGACGGTGGCGGGCAGCATGGTGGTCACGGCGCTGGGGCAGGCGGCCACCACACCGCTGGCCCGGCTGGCCGCGCAGGGCGACGCCCCCGGGTTCCGGGCGCTGCTGGGCCGGCTGCTGCTGCTGGGCGCGGCGCTGGGGGCGGCGGGGGTACTGGGCGCGCTGCTGCTGGGGCGCCCGCTGCTGGAGCTGCTGTACGGCCCCGCCTACGGCCGCGACGTGCCCCTGTTCGCCCTGCTGATGCTGGGGGCCGCGCCGGGCTACGTCGCCTCCTTCGCGGGCTTCGGCATGACGGCGCTGCGCGAGTTCGGGGCGCAGGTGCCCCTCTTTCTGGGCACCACGGCCACCCTGGCGCTCGCCTGCGCGCTGCTCGTGCCGGGCGGGGGGCTGGCAGGCGCGGCCTGGGCCACCGTGATCGGCGGCGCCGCGCAGCTGCTGGGCAGCCTGTGGATCGTCCGGCGGGCGTTGCGGCGCGGCCCCCCGGCCCCGGCGCAGGCCGCGCCGCCCTCGCCTACAGTAGAGGCCGCCCGTGACTGACTCTGCGCCCCCTGCCCCCCCGACCCCCGCCGCCGGGCGACCCCTGCGGGTGCTGCACGTCCTGAGCGCCATGAACCGGGGCGGCATCGAAACCTGGCTCATGCAGGTGCTGCGCCGCCAGGACCCGGCGCGCGTCACCTTCGAGCTGCTGCTGTTCACGCCGGAGGGCGGCGCCTACGACCCCGAGCTGCGGGCGCTGGGAATCACCGTGCGCCGCTGCCCCTCGCCGCGCCGGGTCGGCGCGTTCCTGGGCTGCCTGTGGCGCACCCTGCGGGCCGGGCACTACGACGTGGTCCACAGCCATGTCCACCACTTCAGCGGGGTCATCCTGTTCGTGGCGTGGCTGGCGGGCGTGCGCGGCCGCGTGGCCCACAGCCACCTGAACACCGAGGGCCCCGACCGCGCCTCGGGCGCGCCCCGGCGGCTGTACCTGCGGGCCATGAAGGCGGCCATCGCGCGCGCGAGCAGCGAGGGGCTGGCCGTCAGCGACCAGGCGGCGGGCGCGCTGTTCGGGCCGCGCTGGCACACCCAGGAGCAGTGGCGCGTGCTGCCGCTGGGCCTGGACCCGGCGCCCTATACCCGGCCGACCGACCACGCGGCCCTGCGCGCCTCGCTGGGGCTGGCCCCGGAAGCGCTGGTGCTGGGCCACATCGGCTGGTTCCGGCCCGCCAAGAACCATCCCTTCCTGCTGCGGGTCTTCGCCGAGGTGCTCGCCCGGCGCCCCGAGGCCCGACTGCTGCTCATCGGAGAGGGCGAACAGCAGGCCGAGGTGCAGGCCCTGGCGGGCGAGCTGGGGGTGCTGGACGCGGTCGTCTTCGCGGGCCCGCGCGACGACGTGCCGGCGCTGCTGCAAGTCATGGACGTGTTCGTCTTCCCCTCGCACATCGAGGGGCTAGGGCTGGCGCTGATCGAGGCGCAGATGGCCGGGCTGCCCTGCGTGACCGCCGACCACCTGCCGCCCGAGGCGTGGCTGCCCGGCGCCAGCGTCACGGCGCTGCCCCTCGCGGCGGGGGCAGCCGCCTGGGCGCAGGCCATCCTGGAGGTCGCCGGACAGCCCGCGCAGTTCCCTGCGCCGCATCCCTACGACCTGACCCACTCGCTGCCGCTGCTGCTGGAGCGCTATGAGCACTATCGCCGCTGAGGACCGCGCCCTCTCCCCCGCCCCGACCGGCACGGCGGCGCGGCTGCACGCGCTGACGGCCACGGGGCTGGGCCTCTTTCTGCTCACCCAGTGCTTCACGCTGCCGGTGCTGGCGCTGGGGCCGTCGTGGACCCTGTGGCAGACCCTGCCGGACCTGACGCTGTGGTTCACGGGGCTGTGCGCCGCGCTGTACCTCAAGCCGCAGGGCACGGCCGCGCAGCGCCAGCTGTGGTGGGGGCTGGTGGGACTGTTCGGCATGAGCGTGCTGGCGCTGGGCGTGCTGTTCATCTACGCCGACCCGCTGCTGGGCACCGAGCTGCGCTTCGGGGCCTTCTCGCTCTACCGGCTGGTGCAGGTGCTGCTGGTGTTTTGGGCGGCCTCGCGGCTGGAATACACGCCGCAGCTCCTGGCGCGCTGGCACCGGCTGGCGACCGTGGCCTTCGCCGTGACCTGCGGGGGCATCATCCTGACCACCTTCTCGGGCGAAGCCATCAAGTTCCTGGGCCGGCACCTCCCGCGCGGGCTGGGCGTCTCGGGGCCGTGGGAGGCCTACTACCTGTACCAGGAGCGCGGGCTGGGCTTCGTGGGCTTCAACCACGGCTACGCGGCCTTGCAGGTCATGCTGCTGGGGGCGCTCGTGCTGTACCTGCGCCGCCGCCTGGGCCGGGGGGGCGGCGAGTGGGTGCTGCTGCTAGCCCTGGCCGCCAGCTTCCTGTGCAACTCGCGCGCGGGTCTGGCGGGCTGCGCGGTGTTCGTGGTGCTCGAACTGCTGCGCTTTCCGCTGCGCGCGGCCCTCACGGCGCTGGGCCTGAGCGTGGCCGGCCTGATCTCCTGGGGCTGGATCGCCCCGAACCTCACGTCCACGGCCGAGCGGCAGGCCACCATCCTCGACGCCTCCGACCCCGGCAACCTCGCCGGGCGCACCGACATCTGGCAGAGCATCTTCGGGGAGCTGCTGGGCGATCCCTACCGCCTGCTGGTCGGCTCCGGGCTGGGGTCGGCCGTCATCAACAAGGGCAACAACGCGCACAACATGGTGTTGCAGGTGCTGTTCGAGACTGGCGTGGTGGGGCTGGTGAACATGGGGGCCTTCTTCGCGCTGCTGCTCGCGCTGCTGCTGCGCGCCGGCCCACAGGCCCGGGTCATCCTGAACGTCACCGCCGGCTTCCTGATCACCAGCCTCACCCAGGAAACCTTCTTTCCGAACGTCGGCTTCGGCAGCTTCCTGCCGCTGTACGCCCTGGTCATCGCCGTGGTGATGGGCAGCGGCGCGGCGGGCCGCGTCCCCCTGAGGAGGCCCGCATGAACCTGACCGCCGTCCTGGAACAACGCTACGACCGCACCCCCGACGGCCGGGTCTGGACCCCCGGCCCCCACGGCGCCGAGTTCTGGGCGCGCTACCTGGAGGTGTTCGGGGCCGTGCGGGTGGTCGCCCGCGTGCGCGACGTGCCGGAGGTAGGCGACCGGATGCGGCCCGCCGGGGGACCGGGCGTGAGCTTCGTGGCGGTGCCGCACTTCATCGGGCCGGCGCAGTACCTGCGGGTCAAGGGCCGGGTACGCCGCGCCATCGCCGCCGCCGTGCTGGACCCACAGGCCGGGGCCGTGCTGCTGCGCGTGCCCGGCACCCTGAGCAACGAGGCCTTCCGGGCCCTGGGCGACCGGCCCTTCGCCGCCGAGGTCGTGGGGGACCCCTACGCCTTGTTCGCGCCGCGCGTGTCGCGTCACCCCCTGCGGGCCTTTTTCCGGCAGATGTACACCCGGCAACTTCAGGCGCAGTGCCGCCGCGCGCGCGTGGTCGCCTACGTGACGCGGGAAGCCCTGCAGCGGCGCTACCCCTCGCCGGGCCGCATGTTCGGGCTGTCGGACGTGGACCTGCCGCCTCAGGCCTACGCCGCGCGGGGCCGGAGCTGGCACGCCGCGCCCCACGAGGCGGTCATGGTCTGCACCCTCCAGTTTCCGTACAAGGGGGTGGACCTCGCCGTCTCGGCCCTGCCGCTGCTGCGCGCGCGCGGGCTGGACCTGCGGCTGCGCGTCGTCGGGGAGGGGGCCGAGCGCCCGGCCCTGGAAGCCCAGGCGAGCGCGCTGGAGGTCGCGGCGCAGGTCGAGTTCGTCGGGGCGGTGCCGGGCGGCGCGGGCGTGCGCGAGCAGCTCGACCGCGCCGACGTGTTCCTGATGCCCTCGTGGCAAGAAGGCCTGCCGCGCGCGATGGTCGAGGCGATGGCGCGCGGCCTGCCGGTGCTGGGGTCGGAGGTGGGCGGCATTCCCGAGCTGATCGGCCCCGGCGAGCGCTTTCCGACCGGCGACCCCACCGCCATCGCCGCCGCGCTGGAGGGGTTACTGGGTGATCCCGGGCGCTACGAGGCCCTGGGCGAGCGCAACCTGGGGGTGGCCCACACCTACAGCAACGAGGCGCTGGGCGAAGTGCGCCGGGAGTTCTACCGGGCCGTGCGCGACCTCGCGGGCCACTGAGCCGCAGCCGGGCTTCAGGGCCGGTCGAGTTCGAGCGGCGCGGCCTCGGGGCTTTCCGGGTCCATGTAGCGGCCGGGCGCGTAACCGTAGCCCACGTTGCCTGCCCGCTCCTTTTCCTTGTTCAGCACGATGCCCAGTACCTCGCTGCCGGCCGTCTGGGCGCTGCGCATGGCCCGCTCGACGAGTTCGAGCTCGCTGCCCAGCGCCGCGACCATCAGGACGCCGCCCAGCCGCGCCGAGAGTTCCAGGGCGCTCGCGGCCACCAGCACGGGCGGGGTATCCACCAGCACGTAGGCGTAGTCGTCGGCCAGCGAGGAGATGATCTCGTAGAGCTTCGCGGCGTCGTTGACCCCGCGCTCGGGAATGAGCAGGTCGGTCGCGCCCGATCCGGCCCCCGGCGTGAGGTCCTGGTACAGGGTCGCGCCGCCCACCGCCGTGGAGGTGAAGTGGGCGCGGGTGCGCTGCCACAGCCGGAACTGCGTGGGCCGGTACAGGTCGGCGTCCACGATCAGGACCCGCAGGCCGCGAAGCGCGAAGCTCTGGGCCAGCGCGGCCGTGATGGTGCTCTTGCCCTCGCCGGGGCGGGCGCTGGACACCGCGAAGCGGGTGCGCCCCGCCGCGACCGACGCGAGGTTCACGCGCAGGAAGCCCACCTGTTCGTACAGCGCCCCGCCGCGCGTCTCGGCGAGCAGCTCGGTCTGGCCGTCCCGCAGCAGCGGCAGCACGCCCAGCAGCGGTTTGCCCAGCGGCGCGAGGTCGGCGGCCGAGTTCACGCGCTTGCGCAGGGCGTCGAGCACGATGGCGCCCAGCGCCAGGAAGAACAGCAGCGCCGCGAACACCAGCAGGGCGTCTCGCAGCGGCCGGGGCGAGACCGGCACTTGGGGCGTCGAGGCCGGCGAGATCAGCGAGAGGGTCCCCCCCACCGCCGTGAGCAGCGCCGACACCTGCCCCAGCTTCTCCTGAAGGTCGCTGCGGGTCGTGAGCAACGACTGGGTTTCGATGGTGCCGGGCCGCGCGCCGAGCCGGGCGTCCACGTTGGCGAGCTGCTGGCGCAGGGTCTGCTGCGCGCGGGTGATGTTCTGCGCGGCGCGCTCCTGGTCCCACAGCAGCAGGGCCTGCGCCGAGGCGTCCGCGAGGACCTGCGCGGCCTGTGGCGTGCGCGCGTGCGAACGCAGTTCATAGATGCCGGTCTGCTGCTGCGGGTCGATGCTGGCGAGCATCCGCACGAGCTGGTAGCGCCCCCCCGCCGCCTCGGCGCGCAGCTGCGCGGCCAGGGCCGTCTTTTCGGCCGCCGGCAGGGCCGAGCCACGCAGCTCGGAGAGGGTCAGGTCCAGCACCTTCTGGCTGCGCAGGGCGTTCTGCACCACGCTCTGCGGCAGCGGCGGGGTCGTGACCAGGGTCAGGCTCACCACGCTGTTGCCGGTCGAGCCGCTCAGGGCCGCCAGACTGGTCGAGGCCTCGTACTCGGCCGGCCGCAGCGACGACGCGCCGTAGGTCAGCGCCCCGCCCAGCAGCGCGCCCCCCAGGATGATCCATGCCGAACGGCGCAGCACGGAAAAATAGTGCTTGATGTCGATGTCCTGGGGGGCGGGCGTGTCGATGGACCGGGTCCTCTCTTTGTCTGTGCGCGGATGGGGGCGGGGGGTGGGCGGCCGGACGAGGCCTGCCGGTCCCGAGACTACACGGCGGCGCTCGGCGGCGGCTAGGGCGCGGGGGCGGGGCGGGGCGCGCGGACCCTGGCCGCATCTTCATGGTCGGGGGGCCAAGGCGAAGCCGCCGCCCCGGAGCGGAGGCGGCGGCGCGGCCTGACAGGGGCCTCAGAACCAGCGGCGGGTCTTGGCGGCGGGCTTGCCGCCCAGGCGGCGCTGGGCCTGGTCCAGCACGAAGTCGAAGGCCTTGTCGCGCTTGCGGGCCTTGACGTACTTGCCGCGCCCGGCCTGCTGGCGGCGGCGCAGCATGCCGATCAGTTCGAGGGCGACCGGGGCGTAGACCAGAAGCTGGCGCAGGGTGCTGCTCTTCTTGCCGGAGTTCACGGTGCGGACACGGGGCGTCTTCATGCTCCTGAATACGCGGTTCGGGCGCGCGGAGTTGCGGGCAGAGGGCCGCGTCCGGGACGTGCGTGCCGCGCAGGCGCTACCCTGGGGCATGACCACAATCCAGGACCGGGCACAGGAGCTTAGGGAGCAGCTTGTCGCGTGGCGGCGGCACCTGCACCAGCACCCCGAGGTCGGCTTTCACGAACACGAGACGGCCGCCTACATCGAGGGCGAGCTGAAGAAGATGCCGGGCCTGACGGTCACGCGCCCCACCGCGACGAGCGTGCTGGCCGTCCTGAAGGGCGGGAAGCCGGGGCGCACGCTGCTGCTGCGCGCCGACATCGACGCCCTGCCCATCCACGAAGAGAACACCTTCGACTTCGCCTCGCAGAACCCCGGCATCATGCACGCCTGCGGGCACGACGGCCACACGGCGATCCTGCTGGGCACGGCGCGGCTGCTCGCCGAGAACCCCGGCGAGGTGCCCGGCGAGGTCCGCATGATCTTCCAGCACGCCGAGGAGATCGGGCCGGGCGGGGCCGAGGAACTCGTCATGGAAACCAGCCTGATGGACGGCGTGGACGTGGTCACCGGCCTGCACCTCAACAGCCAGCTTCCGGCGGGCATGGTGGCGGTCAAGCCCGGCGCCTTCATGGCCTCGCCCGACATGATCGAGCTGACCATCAAGGGCCGGGGCGGGCACGGCGCGCATCCCGAGGAGGCCATCGACCCCATCGCCGTGGGCGCGCAGGTCGTGACCAACCTCCAGCATGTGGTCAGCCGCCACGTGGGCGCGCAGGACGCCCTGGTGGTCAGCGTCACCTACTTCCGCAGCGGCACGACGCACAACGTCATTCCCGACACCGCCGAACTCATGGGGACGGTACGCACCTTCGACCCCGAACTGCGCCGCCGCGCCCCGCAGCTCATCGAGCGGGTCATCAAGGGGGTGTGCGAGGCGCACGGGGCCGAGTACGACCTGCGCTACGACTTCGGCTACCGCCCCCTGATCAACACCGACTGGGTGGCCGCGCAGCTCAAGGAGATCGCGCTGGAGACGGTCGGCCCCGAGCACTTCCAGGACGCCCGGCCCACCATGGGCGGCGAGGACTTCAGCGCCTACCTGGAAAAGGCCCCCGGCGCGTATTTCAACGTCGGTTCGGGCAGCGACGCGGCCGACAGCCGCTGGCCGCACCACCACCCCCGCTTCACCCTCGACGAGCTGAGCCTGGAAACCGGCGTGCAGATGCTGCACGCGGCGGCGCTGCGCCTGACGGTGCCCGACCCGACCTCTGCGGGGTGACGCCATGAAACTCCCCGACCACCTCGCCCGGCAGATTCTCGCGGACCATCAGGCGCGGCCCCGCCACCGGGGCGAGCTGCCCGGCGCGCCGCACGCCGCGCTCGACAATCCCGGCTGCGGCGATCAGGTGACGGTCTGGGCGCAGGTGGAGGGCGAGCGCCTCGCGGCCCTGAGCTTTACCGGGCGCGGCTGCGCGGTCAGTCAGGCGAGCGCCAGCCTGATGACGGAGGCCCTGCGCGGCAAGACGCTGGCCCAGGCGCGCGACCTGGCGGCGCAGTACCGCGCGATGGTGCTGGGCGGCGACGAGGGCGGCGACCCCGCCCTGGGCGACCTGCTGGCGCTGGCGGGGGCGGGGCGGCTGCTGCGGCGGCGCAGGTGCGCCCTGCTCGCCTGGGACGCCCTGGACGAGGCGCTGGCCCGCGGGGCAGTGGCGCGGGAGGGCCAGCAGGGCGCACCATAAGCGCCGTGTCTGCGCCCCTTTCCTCCAGTGGCCCCGCCGCGTCCGGCCCGGCCCGGCCCGACTACGACTGGCTGTATTCCCGCACCCGCGCCGGCCGCGAACGGGGACCGCAGGCGGCGCGCGCCCTGCTCGACCACCTCGGGCGGCCCGACGAGACCTTCGCCAGCGTCCGCGTGGTGGGCACCAACGGCAAGGGCAGCACCTGCGCGATGCTGGAGGCGGGGCTGCTCGCCTGCGGCCTGCGGGTGGGCCGTTTCACGAGCCCGCACCTCGAAGCCTACGAGGAACGGGTGCGCACGGGTGGGCAGGACCTCGACCCACAGCGCACCGCGCGCTTTCTGGACTGGGCCAAGGTGAATGCGCCGGACGCGCCCTTCTTCGACCTCACCCTGGCCCTGGCCGCCCGGACCTTCCGCGAGGACGGCGTGCAGGTCGCCGTGATGGAGGCGGGCGTGGGCGGCGTCTCGGACGCGACACAGGCGCTCGGGCGGGTCGTGGCCGTCGCCCTGACGAACGTGGCCCTGGACCATACCGGCGTCCTGGGCGAGACGGTGCGCGAGATCGCCCGGGACAAGGCCCGCGCGGCCCGGCCCGGCGTGCCCCTGCTCACGACCGCGACCGGCGAGGCGCTGGACGAGGTGACGCGGGTCGCGGCCGAGATCGGGGCTCCCCTGTGGACGCCGGAGTCGCGCCCCGGCCTGTTTGACCTGCCGCGACCGCCTGCCCTGGCCGGCCCGCACCAGGCGCGCAACGCCGCTCTCGCGGCCGCCACCCTGCGCACGCTGGGCTACGGCGCGGGCGTGGAGGCGGCCCTCGCGGCGACCCACCCGGCCCGCCTGGAACGGTTCGCGGTGAGCGGACGCACGGTGCTGGTCGACGGCGCGCACAATCCTCACGCGGCCGGGGTGCTGGCCCAGGCGGTGCCCCGCGCCGACGTCCTGCTGTTCGGCAATCTGGCGCGCAAGGACACGGCTGCCACCCTGACGCCCCTGCTGGCGGTGGCGCCCGTGCGGGTCTTCACCGCGCCCGGCGAGACGGCCACGCCGCCCGGAGAACTGGCCGCCCGGTACGGCGGCGTGGCCGATCCCGACCCGCACGCCGCCCTGACCCGCGCCCTGGCATTCACCCCACAGGGCGGCACGCTGCTCGTCGCGGGCAGCCTGTATCTGGCGGGAACGGTCCGCGCCGCGCTGCGTGCCGGCGTTTGACAAGCCCCTGGGCAGGGCTTATTTTGGTTCGTGCGCCTCTCGCCCGAAAGGGTCTCGACTGCCGCGCGCCAGTGTAGCTCAGGGGTAGAGCAACTGATTCGTAATCAGTAGGTCGTCGGTTCAAATCCGACCTCTGGCCCCAAGGAAACCTCCGCTCAGCGCGGAGGTTTTGCCTTTTCTGAAAGTCCGTCGATATGCCACAGTTGGACCTGTGCCACAGTTTTGCCACAGTTGAGGGCTGCAGGGCTTCAATTGTGGCAAGGCCGAGTCCAGGCGCGCCTACACGAGATGCCCTGTTGCCCCGCAGATGGGGCGTCTCCGACAGAACGTCGACGGGGCGCAAATCATCCGCCCCGCTGTTCCGCCTTCGCCTCCCGATGTTCGCTGGACCCCCGGAGGACGTCCAGTGTCCCTTCCCAGTCGATAAACCGGTCAAGCACCATCCGGCGGGCATACGCAGGCGGCAGATGCACCTGATATTTGCTGACACGCGGCAGCCTCACCCGCTCCAGCAGGGCGTGGCGCTCCTCAGCACTCCAGGCGGACCAGTCGCTGGCGAGGAGGGCCAGAGCCGCCTGCCGCGCCGTCTCGTCTCTGGCCCGCAGGGACACCTGAAGGGCGTCAGCAGCCACCGCGCCGAAGGGTTGCAGGGCCGCCTGCAGCGTCGTGTTGATCCGGGTGCCTGCGTAGGTGTGCCAAACCAGGGTCAGGCCCTGCCCCGTCACCGGCAGCCGACTGCCGAACAGCGCGGCGGTGCGGGCCGCCATATCCCGCAGCAGTTCCGCCGAGGCCTGATCCAGACCGTCTGGCAGGGGATGGCCGCTGAGCAGTTCACGGTGGCGCCACGCCAGGGCGCGTTCCATCTGGCGCGGCAGGCCCCCGGCCCACTTGGGCGGCCGGCCACTCTGGTCCGGCTTGACCAGCACCGTGCCCGCCCGGTCCTGAATCGCCGTGACCTGCCAGGCCTGCCCGCCGAGCAGCACGACCACCGGAAGCCCAGCCGCCAGATCCTCACGCAGTTCCTCGACGAAGGCCAGTTCGATCTGACCGACCTCCGCGTGGTCACGGGTATCCACCAGCGTGAAACTGTCGGGCACCTCGAAGGTGGCGATCAGGTCGCCCAGCTGACGCCGCCCGAACAGGCGCTCGCCCCGGTCCCCCAGCGCCAGCTGCCCCCCCAGCTGCGCCAGCAGATCGTGGGCCACCAGATGCCGCAGCACGTCCCGCCGCTCCTCCTCCGGGATCCGGGAGAACGCGGGGCTGGTCTGCACCGCCCGCAGGAGCGAGTCGGGCGTATGGGCGCGGCGCAGCACCTCCGACAGCAGTTGCTGGAGCAGGATGTGGTAGGCGCGGGTATCGGGCCGCACGGCCTCTACCCAGCCTTCCTGCGCCAGACTCAGGAGGGCGGCCGTGGTCAGCAGTTCCCGCTCGGTTTTGGGGTACATGACGGTGTGCTGCGCGCGGCCCGCCCGGCGGCCGGTGCGCCCCCAGCGCTGCAGCAGGCTCGACACGCTGCCCGGTGTCCCCCACTGCAATACCCCGTCGAGGTCGCCGATGTCCACGCCCAGTTCCATCGCACTCGTGCAGGCCACACAGGCGCTGCCCCCGCCCGCCAGCACGTCCTCGGCCGTCTGGCGGGCGTCGCGGCTGATGGCCGAGTGGTAGCTGCCGCTGAAGTCCAGCCCGGCCCGCCGCCGCAGGTGGTCGGCGATCTCCTCGGCGTCGGCCCGGCTCTCGGTGAAGGCCAGGGTCCGGCGGTGGCGCACCCGCCCGAGCAGGTCGGCCAGCGCGTCGGGATGGTCCGGGCTGACCACCTCGGCTGTCCGGCTGGGCGTAGCCCCCGGCGGGCGCACCACCCGCCCCTGCCGCGCACTGCTGCCGCGCAGCCAGCGACCCAGATCGCCGGGATTGGCGACGGTGGCACTCAGGCCCAGGCGCTGCACGTCCTCATCGCTGCACGCGGTCAGCCGCTCGATCAGGCTGATGAGCTGCGCGCCCCGGTCGCTCGCGGCAAAGGCATGCACCTCGTCCACGATGACCAGCCGCAGGTGCCCGAACAGTTCCCCCACAGGCTGTCCATGAATGAACATCGCCTCCAGGCTTTCCGGAGTCGTGAGCAGCACCTCGGCCGGATCGGCCAGAAAGGCCTTGCGAGCCGAGGCCCCGACCCCGCCGTGCCACTTGAAGGCCGTCATGCCCAGCAGCCCCGCGAGGCGGGACACGCGGTCTTCCTGGTTGTTCAGCAGGGCCACCAGCGGGCTGAGGTACAGCAGCCGCACGCCGGGCCGGGGCTGACGGTGCAGCAGATCGAGGGCGGGAAAAAAGGCCGCCTCGGTCTTGCCCCCCGCCGTCGGGGCCAGGATGATGGCATTCTCGCCGGCCAGCACGCTGGGGATGCTCGCCTCCTGCACAGGGCGTAACCCCGACCAGCGCAACTGGTCGGCAATCCCCGCGCGGAGGCGCGGGCTGAGCTGCATGAATGCGGAGGCGGTCACCAGTCTCGCCTCAGAACAGCTCGTCGGGCGAGACGAGCACTTCACCGCGTTCCTCGGGACTCAGGGCCGCCGTATCGAGCGCGAAGTCGTACTCCTGATCCGGGTGGAAGTCCGGATAATCGCGGGCACGGTCGAGGACGCTGACAAATTCACGGATGGCGACGCGCGGTGAGCGGCTGCCCAGGCGCTGCGTCCACCCCGCCGCGAGCATCTCGGCAAATCCGGCAGGCAGGCGGCCCAGCACGCCGCTCTCCAGTTCCCACAGTTCCTGCACGCGGCGCATGACCGCCACCAGATTTTCCTGGCTGAAGGTCGGCAGGGGCAGCTGCGGTCCACGGAGATTCGGATGGGCGGTGCGCTGGGTGGGGTCGTCCAGGCGCTGCGCCAGGGGGGGCAACTCGGTGATGCCCCGGCGGTCGTCGTACACCTCCGGGGTTCCGGCCAGCACCAGATACAGCCCCGGCACCCCGCGCGCGAGCTGGTCGAGCAGGTCGCGCAGGTTGGCCCAGGCGCGCAGGCGCAGGTCACGCTTGAGATGTCGCATCTCGTCGAGTTCGTCGAGCACGATCAGAAGGCCGGGCCGCCCGAGATGCCGCAACATCCGGGTAAATTCCCGCAGGTACGCCGCCGTGTCGGCAGGCCCCACCTGCCCGCGTACCCCGGTCAGCTGGCGGGTCGAGGCGTGGGGGTCGGCCATCAGCCAGCCCAGCACGTCGCGTTTCAGGGCGTGGTCGCCGCGCACGTCGGCGTCGTAGTAGGCCCGCAGCGCCGCACTGAAACTGGGGCGCTCCTGTGCGACCTCCGCGAGCAACACTTCGACGCGCTGCCCGACCGCCTCACGCACGGCGCTGCCCAGGTGCTCGGGAATCCCCTGCACCTCCAGTACGTAGTCCTCAGCGCTGCCCAGCCAGCGGTCAAGCAGGGTACCCAGCGCATTGCCCTCGGTCCCACTGATGCCCAGGTTCTGCATGATGCCCCGGTAGAGCCGCTCGAGCATGTGCAGCGAGGCCGCGTCGCGGTTCATGGACACCTGACTCACAGCGAAGCCCTGCTGGCGCGCCGTCTCGGCCAGGCGGCTGGTGATGAAGGTCTTGCCGCTGCCGTACCCACCCCGGATACCCTTGAATTGACTGTGGCCGCCGCTCACCTCACGCAGCTGGTCGAGCAGCACGTTCAGCTCACGCTCCTGCCCCACCGCGTAATGGTGCAGGCCCAGGGTCGGGACTCCCCCCTGGCGCAGCGCGCTGAGGATATGGACGGCGTCGTGGCGGGGAATGGCTGAAGTCATGGCTGCTCCTGGCGGCGGCGCGGATTGAGGATGTAGTAGGTGTCGTCTGGCCGCGTGACCCGCAGGAAGACATGCTCGCCATTCTGGACCAGCGCCTCTATCACGCCGTCAAGATCACGCCGGAAGCGCCGCACACTCTGCTCCGGCGGGACGAACCGGCCCAGGTCGCGCTCGGCCACCTCGCCGTGCGTGGTGATCAGCCTCAGCGCCCCCAGCACCGCGTCCGGCGCGTCGGGCAGGATGTTCGGGGGCACGGAGACTCCGGCGATCACGGCGACCGGGTGGGCGGAGTTCTGCGGACTGGAGACACCGCCCTGAGTCGTGGACGGATCGGCCACGGCCACGCGAATGCGGCGGGGCGCAGGCGTCTGCTCATACTCGGCGGCCAGTCGGGCGCTCAGCGCGGCCGTGCGCTCGGCCAGAGTGTCGGCCATGCGCGCTTCCAGACCTCTCTGGGCGTCCTGCTCCAGAGCTGCCGCTTCGGCCTCCAGACGAGTCGCCTGCTCGGCCAAGGCTTGCTCGTGCCCGGCCAACAGCTCGGCCTCCAGGCGTGACCACGCCGCCCCCAGTTCCTGATGTTCCGCCCCCTCTATGTCCGAGAGCCGCTGCGCCTGAAACGCCTGTGCGGCCCGGCGCTGCTCCTCCAGGGCCTGGGCCAGCTTCACCTGGGCCGCGGCCCGCAGCGGCGCGAGCTGCTCTTCCAGGGCGTGATCGGCCATCTCCTGTCTGGTTCGCAGGGTCACGGCCAGCTGGCCTTCCAGTTCGGCGCGCTCCCGGGCCAGCTGCTCGGCGTGGGCAGCTTCCAGTTCAGCCCGCAGCGCGGCCACAGTGGCTTCGGCATCGGCCTGCTGGGTCCGGAGCTGCTCGGCCCTGACCTGTTGCCGCTCCTCCTCCCAGCGGGCACGGGCCGCAGTGGCCTGCTGTTTCAGTTCGGGGGCCAGGCGCTCGCGTTCGGCCCGCAGCCGGGCAGAGAGACTGTCCCCATGCTGGACACGCAGCTTCTCCAGGTCCGTGAGGTGGCCGGTTTCCAGGGCTGCCCGCTCTCTGTCGAGGGCCTGACTGTGCTGCCGCTGGCACTCTTCCTGTTCAGCGGCCGCCAGGGCACCCAGCTCGGCCTCCAGCGCCTGACGCTCCTGAACCAGCGCTGCCTCTCCCCGCTCCTGCTCGGCCCTGAGCTGGGCCTCCCGCTCCAGGGTCAGTTGTACGTTGAGCGTGTCCAGTTCGTGGGCGTGCCTCAGGCTCAGCTCGTCGCGCAGGGCAGACAGCCTGTCCTGGACGCGCAGCCGCTCGCGCACCTGCGCCAGTTCGGCGTCCAGCTGCCGGGCATGGCGCTCGCGCTCGGCCGCCATGGCCCGCCCACGGGTCTGCTCGGCGTCGGCGGCAAGGTCGGCTCTGGCCCGCGCCAGGTCATTTTCCAGGCGCAGACGTTCGGCGTCCAGCTGCCGGGTACGCTCACGCCGCGCTTCGTCTTCCAGAAAAAACCGCTCGCGTTCCAGAATCCTCGACAGTTCGAGAGCGGTGGCCCGGGCCTGCCGCTCGCCGTCCGTCTTCAGGCGCTGACGCAGCAGCCGCAGGTCACGTTCCAGATCCAGGCGACTCTGCCGGCGCAGGGTCATCATGCGTCCCTGATGCACCGCCAGCAGTCGTTGCTCGTCGGCCGAGTAGGGGCGGCCGGACGGAGTCGCCCAGCGGCGCTCCATTTCTTCCAGGACTGCCCGCTTCCAGTGCCTGAATCCGGTCTGCACCTCGGCCAGATCCTGCTGAAGTGCCGCCTCCAGGGCCGGAATGTACAGAGTGGCCCGTTCCTCGGCAGACACGGGAAAGCGCCACACCCCCTGACCTCGGCGAGGCCGGAAGCGCAGGAACCGGCGAGCCGGAGCAGCGCTCATGAGGAACCGGTCATCTGGAGGAGGAGCAGCTGACCGGCATCGTTGCCCGCCACGACCTGCTCGCCGCTCCAGCCCAGCGCCCTGACCGGAACCCTGCCCCGGTACAGCACCTCGCTTTCCCCCGACTCCACACCGATCAGGTGGATGTTCCCTCCCACGGTGGCGGCCACCTGTTCTCCATCCGGCGACAGGGCGAGCGCCGTGACCGCACCCGGCAGCGGCGGCAGGGGCAGCTCGGCCTGCGCCGACAGCACCGTGACGCTGCGGTTCACTGCCACCGCCACACGGTCGCCACTGGAGGCCATAGCGGTGACCGGCAGACTGTCCTGGGCCTGCCACCAGGGCTGCGTGAGCAGCAGGTCTTCGTCGAACACCATGACCTGTCCGCGCTGCGTTCCCAGCAGGATGCGGTCCTCCGGAGTGACGTGAAGCGCGGTCGCAGACACGCCGCGCAGAGGCGCACTGCCCTGCGCGTCCGGGCCACCCAGATTCCAGCCGCCCAGGGTGCCGTCGTCCTGAAGGGCCACGGCACGGTTACCGGCACGGACGGCGAAGCCCAGCAGCCGCTGGCGCACCGATCCAGCGCGGGTGTGCTGCCCCTCCCACAACCGGACACGGCCGCTCTCGTCGGCGGCCACCACGCCCCCGGCACTCAGGCCCAGCCCCACGGGCCGACCCTCCAGACCGTCCAAGCTCCGCAGCGGCTGGCCCCCGGAACCAAACAGCCGGACCCGCAGGTCCGTGCCCGCCGTGATGATGTGCTCGCCGTCGCTGAAGATGTGGGTCAGCCAGCCCTGGTGGGCCTGCACGACCTGTGGGGCTGGCCGCGTGTTCTGGGAAGGCGCGGCGACGGGCACAGTTTGACCCGATTGCAGGAGACGCACCAGCGCGGCGGCATCGAGACGCTCGTTTTCTTGCAGGGCCAGCGACAGGGTAAGGGCCTGCCGCAGGGCAGGGGACGTCCCGGGAGGCAGGGTCGGTAGCGGCTGTCCCAGGGCGCGCTGGGCCGCGTCCGGTACGGCTTCGCCCGTCACGGCATACAACAGCGTGGTCCCCAGGGCATAGATGTCGCTGGCTGCCGTGGTGCGCGCGGGCGTTCGGAGTTGCTCGGGAGCGAGGCCGGCCGGCCAGTCGGGCTGCCCCCAGCCCAGATCCAGGCGCGCGCCCCCTTGGGTCAGGCTGACTCGGCCCGGCCCCAGCCCTCCGTCCATACCTTCCCGCTGGGCATGCCGGGCCGCCAGCGTCTGCGCCAGCGCCGCCATGACGGCCTGCGCTTCTTCGGGAGCAAGAAGACGACCAGCACGAACACGGTCCAGCAGCGAC
The DNA here is from genome assembly GCF_000252445.1 of Deinococcus gobiensis I-0. Taxonomy (GTDB): domain Bacteria; phylum Deinococcota; class Deinococci; order Deinococcales; family Deinococcaceae; genus Deinococcus; species Deinococcus gobiensis. The sequence goes on from NC_017790.1 coordinate 2,927,713, forward strand.
TCCCCGAGTGGAAGTGCGGTCACGGCGTAGCGGGTGCCGTTCTGCTCGAAGTTCAGCTGGACCTGCTGACCGCCCGAAGCCGGCCCGGTGCGCGACAGCTGGGCCGTCCACCGTTCCAGCGCCGCGCGGCTCTCCTCGGGCAGAATGACCAGTGCGCCCAGCCGCCGCGCACCCGGAGGAAAAAACTCCAGCAGCAGCACCGGCTGCCCGCGCGTCTCGTCTAGGGCCTGATAGCTGATACCGCCGTCCCGGCGCAGGGCACGGACCACCTGATACCGCTGATACAGCCGGGTTCCAGCACTCAGTGCCGCCAACACTTCTCCGCAGCGGGGACAGGACAGGTCACTGGTAGTCACGGCCTGACCACAATGGGCACAGGTCATGGCCCTGCTCCTGTCTGGGTAGCCGCGCGCTGGCTGTACTCCAGCACGATCTCGATCCGGGCGTGGGCCGCATCGTTCAGGTTGATCTGCGGCAACGGATCCTGCCCGCCGCGTCCCGCCGTGGCGATGAAATACGGCGGAATGCGCCCCGAATTGACCAGAAAACGGGCCACGGCCGCCGCCCGGTCGGTGGCGTCTTCCCAGCGGTCGGCCTGCTGCGCCTGCGTGGGCCGGGTATGGCCCTCAACCCGAATCCGCCGCCAGGTATCGTCTTTTTGCCGCAGCGCCTGGGCGAAACGGGTCAGGGTGGCCTGCCCGCTGGCGCTTAGGGTGGCCTTGCCCGACGTGAACAGCGTGCTGTTGGCGAAGACCCACCGCTGGGTGCCGGGCGGATCGTTCTTGCCCACGTTGATGCTGGGGCGCTGCACTGCCGGAATCAGGCTCTGCACCGCCTGGGCGAAGGCTTTCTGGGCTTCTTTGTACCGCAGGTCTTCCCAGCTGACCCGGCCCACCGCGCTCAGGGTCGCCACGAAAAACACCATGACCAACACGATGTTCAGGGTGGTATCGGTCAGGGCGACGTAAGGGTTGAGGTCCTCGCGCGCGTGCCGCAGCCGCCGGGTCATGCGGGCTGACCCGTGCCCTCAGCAGGGACTGACCCTTCGGCTGGGACCATCCCCCGCCCCAGGTCGGTCACCAGACGCCCCAGGACATCGCTCAGGGCCTGCTGCCCGGCGATCAGCTCGGAGGACCGCAGCTGTGCGGGCAGGGCGTCGAGCGTGCGCGTCAGGCTCAGGGCTGCGTCCCGGCTCTGCTCTAGGGCGAGGTGCAGGGCTGCCTGCTGCTGCTCCTCCGTTCCGTGCCGCGCCTGAAGCTGATCGCCCAGCCGGCGACTCGCCTCGTCAATGCGCGTTTCCAGGGCAACGCCTCGCTCCCGGCTGCCGACAGCATGCGCCCCGAACGCTTCATGCAGCTGCGTGGTGCCCGCCACCTGACTTTGTAGCCCCTCGGTCTGCTGGGCCAGCTGATCCAGCAGACCGGTCAGCAGCAGCGCGAGGTTCTGCATCCTGTCGCCTAGATCACTGCTGGCCACGAGTTGCCTGTCATGGCCGACCTGGAGCACCTCCCGGACGGCCTGCACCGCCCCGATCTGGCGCTCGGCCGCCTGCGCCTGCTGCTCGCCGAGTTCCTTGAGCAGCTGCGACGGGTTCAGTTCGGCCACGGCCGGCCCGAGCTGTTCGAGGCTGGTCGTCAAGCGACTGTTGGCCACCAGCATCAGCTGGTCGTGTTGATGCTGGTCTTTCATGCGTGTGCGCTCGGCGTCGTCCTTGGCCTTGAGCATCTGCGTCAGTGCGCGTGACGCGGCCTGCGCGTCCTGAATCTCCTTGCCCAGATTATTCAGCTGGCTGCTCACTGCGCCGACCTCGGTGGTATAGCGGCCCAGCGTCTCGCCGATCCGCTCGTTCAGACGGTCGAAGCCCTGCCCGATGTTGTTCGAGATGGCCTGCGCGCTGCCCAGGTACGCAGATTCGGCCTGCGCAATGTCGGCACTAAGCTGATTGAACCGCTCCGACGTCCCAAAAATTTCCTTGACGATCTCCGCGCCCGTCTTGCCGAATTCGGCCTGCATGTCCCGGATGGCCTGCAATTCGCCGTCCGAGTGGGTCTTGAGGGCCGACATCGAGCGCTCGAACATCTCGTTGAATTGGGAATAAATGTTGCGGAAGTCCTCGCGGTGCCCCTGAATCGCCTTGACCGCCGTCCCGAGCTGGTCGCTGCTCTGCCGAACATCCCCCGACGCTTTGAGAAGCGACGTGGCAATGGTCTGCGAGGTCGCCTGGAGGGTCGTCAGGCTTTCCCGGATAATCTTGCCCGAGTCGGTCAGGACGGCCGTGAACTTATCGCTCGTCTCACTCATCTTCTGCTGCGTGTCGGCCAGGAACTGCTCGCTCCGCACAACCAGTTCCTGCAGACTGGCCAGTTGCTTCTCGGTGCCTGCCGGATAGATCGTCGGCGCGTAATGCAAGGCCAGTTCGTCGAGTTCGCCGGACAGCTTTTCGCTCTGCACGCCCGTCCAGGCGTTGAGGCCCTGAAGCATGAAGGCGCTGAGGACCCCCCAGAGCGTCCCTGCGAAGGCACCACTCATCTCGCCCAGCGTTTTGCCCAGGCTCTCGGCGACCGCGTTCGGCTGTCCCACACGAATGGCGTCCTGGATCTGCGGTCCGAGACTGACCAGCGTGAGGGCCAGCCCCACCACCGTGCCGATCAGTCCCAGCAGCAGCAGCAGATTCGGCAGCGTGCGGGCCGGGGCCAGAATCCGGGACACGCCGTCCAAGATGGGGTCGAGCGAGTCTGAAGGCCGCGCGAACGCCAGACCCTGCTGCCCGATCATCGAGCGCAGCAGTCGCCCGGCCAGCGTGTCCTTGTACGCGCCAAGCTGTACCTGGACTGTTGCCGAATCGAGAATCAGGCCCTGGGCGTTGCGTTTTTTGAGAGCCTGCGCTGCCCGCCGCTCACGCCCTACCGTCTGCATGGCACGTACGGAGAGAATCAGGCCAAAGGTAAACAACAGCAGAAGGGCCAGGATCAGCGCCCGAATCAGTCCGCTACCGGGCCAGAAAATGTTGCCGTCCATTGCCGCTCAGAGCCTCTGGAGGGCCGCGCCGCGCCCGTAGTAGTGAGTGGAATCAATGGCGCAGCGCCAGCCGTTGAGGGCCGCTTCCTTCTCGTCCTTGCCGATCTCGCCGCCGCACTGTGGGCAGTACAACCCGTCGGCCGGGGCTTCTCCGCCCCAAGCTCCACGCTGGTACTGGCGCAGCCTCAGCGCATTCATGATTTCCGGTGCGGGCAGGAACAGGTGACCGACCGCTTCTGCCAGCTGCCGGTGCTTGGCGGTGTATCTGGCAATCTGGTCGCCTGCCCAGATCTGGCTGCCCCAGCCGCCGATCTGTCCAGCGCGGCCCCGCTGGTAGAACTCCTGAAGCCGATGCTGAAGCAGTTCGACAAAGGCCTGCGCACTCTCCTCGAGGGGCATGTCGGGCCTGTGCCAGTGCCCCTCGATCTTGGACTGCAAGGTGGGCAGGCCGCCCAGCAGGCTGTAGCCGTCCTGGTCCTGCTCGCCGCGCGCCAGCACCCGCGAGGCCTCGGCCAGATTGGCCGGCAGGCGGCGGTGGTTGCGGTCCCCGAAGCCCGTGACCGTCCAGGGGATGTTCAGGCCGTCGCGCACCTCCACGTCGCCCAGCAGCACGCCCAGAATCAGCGCCTCCTCGGCGTCGGCGAGCAACTGGCCCTCGCGGCGCGACAAGCCGTACCACTGCACGTCACGCCGGGTATGGAAGGTCGGAAAGTCGTTCGACTCGGCCGCCTGCAATCCGCCCTCGCCCAGCACCTGATCGAGGCCCCGCAGCGGAAAGCGGAAGTACTCCTCCATGAACAGCACGCGCGTCGGGTCGGGCGAGGTAAGGTTGACCGTGTTGGCCTGCGAGAAGGCGCTGCCGACCACCTGCTGAAAGTTCGATGCGTCGCCAGGGTCGGTGCGCGGCGGCATGAGCAGCGACTGGCGGCTCATGACCGGGCTGCGGTTGCCCGACTCGGCCTTGAGCCGGTTCAGGCGCAGGAAGGGCGCGGCCTTTTCGGCGGCGGCGCGGATCTTGCCCTCGGTGCCCGGCGTGGTCTGGCTCTGACGCATCACGCGCTCGACCACGTTCTCCTGCGACAACTGGCGGGCAAAGGGCCGGGTCGCCGCCGCGAGCAGGCGCTGGTAATCGCCAGGAGGAATGAGGTGGTCGCCGCGTGGATCAAAGGACGCGCTCAGCCAGCCCTCGCCGGTCTGGTTCAGGGGCGGGACCACGGCCGTGGGCAGGTCGGTCCAGGTCTGGATGATCTCGCCGTGCAGCCGGGCCTCGATGTTGTCCAGATGTTCAACGCTGCTCTGTTTACCGGCCTCTAGGGCGCGGCGGTACTCCTGCTGCACAGTGGTGCGCGGTTCGAGCAGCACCCAGCCGTTGACCGGCGGCAACTCGCCCGAACGGGCCTCGTAGTCGCGGTAGATGCGGTTTTTCAGGGCCGTCACGCGGGCGTCCAGGCTGCGGAGGTTGCCCTGCACACGCTGAAGCAGGCGCTGGAGTTTTTCGGCCACGCCCAGATCGATGATTCCGTAGGTGTGATGCGTCTGGATGCTGGCATGTACGCCCGACTCGATCTGTGTCCGGGCGAAGTCGCGGATGGCCTTACGCAACCCCGCCTGAGCGCTTTCGATGGCCGCGCGGTTGGGATTCAGGAAGCTCTTGCGCTTGAGTTCAGCCTTGAGCTGTGCGGTTCCCTCATCCACGCGCCGCCACGCCTCGCCCGATTCGGCCTGCGCGGCGGCCGTACTTTCACGGGCAGCGTCGTGCAGGCCCTGAAGGTGTTCCAGGAGGGCCGAGACCTCGGCGGCCAGCACCTGCGGGCCATAGGTGCGGTCCAGCAGGGCCGTCTGGGCATGCTGCTGAAACTTGAGGTAGGCCGTCTCGACCACCTGTTCGCGGCGGGCACGGAGCTGCTCGCTCAGGCCACCGTCGGGGGCCACCTGCCGGCGCAGCTCCCCGAGGGCGCGGTCGAGCTTGAGGAAATCCGGCTTGGCTTCTTCGGTTTCGGCGATGGCCACCTTGACCGCGTCGCCCTGCCACTCGTCGGCCGAGCGCCCCAGCAGCGCCGACACCAGCGAGGCCCAGTCCAGCCCCAGCACCCCCGCGAGGTTCTGTGCCCGGCCCGTGTCCAGACCCTGCCACTGCGAGAGTGCCCCATGCAACAGCAGCTTGGACGCCGCCTCGGTGATCTGCGGCGCGGGGAAGTCCACCACCGACAGCCCGAAGGTGCAAAACACATGCGCCTGGTGGTCACGGTCGGGCAGGGGCGCATTCACCGACGTACTGAAGGGGTCGGCCTCCGGGTTGACGATGTTCATGAAGATACGGTCGGCGACCAGTTCGTTCAGCTCGGTTTCGGCCTGCTTGGTGGGCGCGGACGGCCCGACCAGATACGGCAGATCGTATGGCTCGACCTGCAAGTTGGCCGAGGTTCCATCCGGATACAGGATGGGCGGCAGCGCATCCGCTTCGGCCTGATGGTAGTGGTTGAGTTCCAGCAGGGCGTGGTAGGCATTGCGCTTGAGCTTGTCGGCAGCCGAATAGACGACGGACGTCAGGTTCTCATGTGGCAGCGTGAACACACCGATGACCTTTTCCTCCTGACGCAGCGGCACCGACCGCAAGAAATAGCCGAAGTCGGGCGAGAGACCGCTGCCCGTCCCGCCGCACAGCGTACCCACCACGAAGACCCGGACCTGACCCCCCGCGCCGAACAGCAGCTCGGGATTCGAGCCGTCGGGCAGCTCTCCGCGCGCCTGAAAGGCCTCATTCTCGTTGAGCTGGCGCAGATCCGAGAGCCGCGAGAGTAGCGCCAGCTTCACCCTGCTGAAGTTGGGATCGGTCATGAAGGTCAGGCGGCCGATCATGCGGATATGACCCGCCCCCCCCTCGGTGTCCTTGAGCTTGCGTAGCGTCGCCATGTCGGCCCAGCGGTCCAGGTTGATGCGGCGGTGCGCCTGCGGGTCTTCCAGAATCTGGCTGTAGCTGCGGGCATCCAGGCCGATCGGAAAGAAGTCGCCGCGCTGGCGCAGGGGCGTCGGCTCGTTGTTGTTCGTTTCGATGGCCAGGAACTTCACCCAGGGCGCGCGCTCGGCCGAACCGTACTCCCACTCCAGACGGCGCAGGATGCCGTTGCACACGCGGGTACCCGTACTGCCCAGGCCGATGATCAGGGTCTTGGTGGCTTGCATGGTGCTCATCTCAGTTCTCCGTTTCGCCCAGGGGCTTCAGGCTCAACACGACGTCGGCCTGGTAGGGGCGGGGGGGCAGATTCTGGCGGACGGCGCGGCCGCTGAGTTTCAGGCGGTATTCGGCGTCTTTAAGCGGCAGGGTCGCGGGTAGTTCCCCGCCCAGACTCACGTCGGTTTCGGGACTCAGCTTCAGACCTTGGCGCTCGCGGGTCACCGTCAGGAGGCGGATCGGCGGCAGGTCTGTTTGGGACAGCACCACGTACTGCCCCGGCGAGGTGCCGACCGGGTAGCCGGGGCCGCACAGCACGCAGACGGTATCGCCGGGCTTCGCTGCGTCCAGCGCGAAACTGCGGTCCCCCACATGCAGAGCCAGTTTCTGAGCACCTTTTGGCGAGCGGCTGGCACTGGCTGTCGCCGCACTTTGCCCAGCACCTGCCACGGCACCTGCCGCTGGGCGGTTGTTCCGGGCACGAATGGACAGCACCGCGCCCGCAGCCACGGCCAGCCCACCCAGCAGCCAGACCCACCAGGGAAGGCCGGAAGAAGTGGGAGCCGCCGCCTGCACCTGCGCCGCGACCAGGGCGGAGCGCTCGCCGTCGAGCGCCGCGCCCGTAAACTGCTTGGGCACCACGACCACCGCGTCGAACAACCGCTCGGGGCGGTCAGGGGCGATGGCCAGTTGCACGGTCGCGCCCGTGGTGCTGCTGGTACGCAGACGCGTCCAGTTGTTCAGGGCAGCGAGGTAGGCGGGACTGTTCTCTCCGATGGTGCGCTGCGCGGCCGTGCCTGCCTGGCTGGCGGCCGAGTTGGTGAGCAGCACCAGCACGGCGGCGCGGTCTGTATTCACTTTTCCGGTCAGTTCGGCGATGGCGGCTTCGGTGTCATGCCCACCGTTGCTGCCCGCCTGGGGAGACCGGGGCCAGAGATCCTGAAAAGAGGCGCGCATGGCCGCGCGGTCAGGGCCGACCGTCAGCGGGTTCAGGGCGTCGCCCTTGTGGGTCCACACGTTCATTTCCCAGGCGTAGCCGCTGAGCTGATCGCCGTCGACCAGGTGGCTGGCCGCGACGTCCGAAGCCACCGCACGCGCCGCCTCGGCCATCAGCGGGTCTTTGGCAAAATGTCCGGTGCTGAAGGCGAAGACCAGGTGTACATGTTGCCTGTTAAGGTCACCGCCCACAGCCGACACGGCCTGCTCGATGGTGCTGTAGAGCTGCTCGGACTGTCGCTGGAGAAACGACGCGTCCACCTGTTCAGAGGCGGTTTGAGCACCCGCACCGGTCGACAGGAGCAAGCCGATCAGCCCTGTCCGCCACCAGGCCTTTCGGAAAGTCGTATTCAAGGAAGGCCGTCCAGAGAGTTGTAGGGAATGGTGAACATGGCTGTATTGAGCATAAACATGAAGCCTTACTCATACTGCACAAATGAGCGGGCTGCTCTCTGGCTGGTGGCAAGCGGCGTTCGGTCTGTTGACCATTGGGTTCAATGCAGCAGGTGAACAGGGCCACAGGGCCGCTTCGACCTCTCCGAGACCACCCCCAAGGTTTTGTCCTTTACAGACGATCACGACCGTTTCGTCACTGCATGTCACAGAGGCTGGATACTCTTACTTCTGCGGACGATACATCGCGTGACCGACCGGATGCTCCTGCCTCTGCCTGTCGAGGACATGCGCATATTTTTTGAGAGTCACACTCGTGTCCTTGTGCCCCAGGATCTCTGCAACTAGGGTCAGCGGCGTACCTGAGGCCAGCAGCGTGGAAGCGGCCGTGTCGCGCATGTCGTGAAGACGGATTTCCGGCACGCCCGCTCCCCGGGCATCCGCCCTAAACTGACGCAACAGGTTGGTCGCCAGCATCGGCGTGCCGCGCAGGCTCGGGAAGACCAAATCGAAGTCCGACCATGCGTACGCCTCCTCCATCTCCTGCTGCCTGTCTTTCAGATGATCTCGGTGGATTCTGAGTAGGGAAATCAAATCCTCTTGAATGTGGATCCGGCGCGTACTACCGCGCTTGGGCGGCGCAAAACGGCTGTCCTGCGCCCTGGCCGCCTCCAGCCACTGCCGCTGCACCTGGATGGTGGCCGCATCCAGATTGACGTCCTCCCATTGCAGCCCCCGAACTTCCCCACTGCGCATGCCGGTCGATAGAAATACCGCGTACATCACGTGATACCGACTGCCCTCGGTGAAACGTAAGAACCGCATGACCTCGTCAGGCTGCCAGATCTGATGTTGCTGCTCGCGGACCGGCACCGGCGAGCACTGCTCTGCCACGTTCTTCTCGGTCCAGTCGTGTTTGACGGCGTACGCCAAAGCCATCCTGAGACGGGCCAGGGCGCGGTTGGCCTCGCCGGCTTTACCGGCACCCACCAGGCTGCTGACCATGCGCTCAATGTCGGCCAACTTCAGCTTCGCCAGGGGCAGCGTCCCCAATGCAGGTTTGAGCCGTTTTTCGACCACGCGCGTGTAATCCTCATCTGACTTGACCCCGACCCGCAGCCGCTTTTCCGCGAGCCAGGCGTCCAACAGCATGGCGACTGTCCGCTCCTGGCTCGGCAGACCGCCCATCTGCTGCAACTCGCGTTCGAACAGCCGCTTGCGTTCCAGCACGGCCGACCTCGACTTGGCAGACAGCGATTTGCGCCGCATCTGCCCGGTCTCGAGATCAACATAGGAGACCACGGCCTCCCAGCCGACCGTCCGCCCGTCCCGCACCCGTTCCCGTACCGTACCCTCTCCATTCCCTCGCCGAAGTGGTTTGGCCACTTTGTTCTCCTCCTTATCGATGTGGGCCTGTGGCGGCCCTGCAGTTCTGTCCTGCCTCAGCGCCCCGTCGCCAGATCCAGCATGTGGGCCATGACCTCGGTGAGCGCCTTGACTCGCCCCATTACGGTTACCCGGGGGCCAAACCGGCGGGGCGGATACCGCCGCTGATCCCAGTGCGAACTGATGAGGTACCATTTTTTCTGCTCCAGCACGGCAATACCGAATTCGAGATTCCGCCCGGATCGGTACAGATACACCGCACCCTCCACGCGCACAACATCCTGGGTATCAATCGTCACAAGAGACCCGCGTGCCAACAGATGTGGGGGACTGGCTAGGCGATCGTCGGCGATCACGGTGATGATGACTCTGTTGCGTTCGAGGGGTGCTCCAGACAGGACAAGCTGTCCCAGAGGTCTGGTTCGCTCCGCGATGCGCAGGTAGCCCGTGACCGCAGCATTGAGCTCTTCTGGGGAAATGATCACAAATCCGACCTGACCTGACACGGCGGGATAGACCGACTCGTTCCCGGCAACGTTGTTTTCCGCTGCGAGGAACTGCTCCTCGAGATCGTCAGGAATCTCAAGGTCGAAGTCATGTTGGATGCCGAGCGCGTGGGCAACATGGTGCGTCTGAAACCGCTCTGTTTCTTCCGTTACCGCCCTGAGCATCGCCGCCAGTTGCTCGTAGTAGTACGGATGGGCACCGGGGGCTCCGGGCGTGCGGCTCTCCCGGCTGCACTGAAGTCGCCTCTGAAGCCAATTGTTGTCCGTCGAGGTCTCCCACAGAGCATAGGTCGCCTGGCGCAGTCCGAACGCCTGTCGGGCAAACTCCGCCTGGGAAAGCCCCAGTTCTCGCCGCCATTCCATGAGCGTGAGAGCGCATCTGCACCGTTTCCGAGACCTGCCCGAACCGTGAGCAACCATTTCGATACTGTAGGACCAAGGAGGGCGCTCTATTGACAGATGTGCATGCCTAAACTCGCCAATTTCCTTCTCCTGACGCGTTTACACGGCTACCTGTCTCCCCTCTGTCAATGATTTTTCAACTTCTGCTCCGTCAATAATTATTGAGGAATCGTGGAGCATGGTCACGCACCATGCCCGCATGCGTGACAGCCCTCCCCCGACGCAGCCCCCTCGTCCACCTGCCTCTCGCCCCCTCCTGAGCATCATTCAGGTACACCGGCAGTTGGGCATCCCGCGCGCGATGGCCTACGCCGCGGCGGCGTCCGGTGAGCTGAAAACCATCCAGCACCGCAGCCGGCAGTACACCACCGAACGTTGGGTCGCTGCCTGGCTCAACGGGGACACCTGACGGCCGGTTCTCTCAACCCGGAGCGCGGCGTCCTCAGTGGCGCCGCGCTTCTTGCTTTGCACAGGATCCTCAGCGATACGGAGTCCCGCACCGGCCCCCAGCAGCCCCGTCTCCTCCAACCGGCCGAGCGCCATTACCCTCCGGATGCCCTGCGGATCTCCGGGCGAGACCGGCAGCGCCGATGCCTCCGTAGCCTGCGCAGCCATCTGGCGTTTGCACAGGCGGTAGGGCCTCTCCCCCGTCAGTACGTCTACCGGGAAAGGACCGAATCCCCGGCGCAGGGGAACTGCTACCACCCTGAACTGCTTCTGGCCGTGCGGCACACCTTACGTGCCGCCTTGAAGCGTGGGCGGCGGGGCGGGTACCCGGCGATGGTCGCAGTCGAAACCGGAGGGAGTGTGCTCCCCCTGCACATCCACGTCGTCTGTGGTGCAGACGTGCCCATGCCCGCGCTCCTGTCGGTCGGGACGTGGGGAGAATTCGAGCTCGAACCCACAACGCGGCGGCAGCGCACGGTCTCGGACCTCGACGAATACCTCCACAAGACAGGACATGCAGGGGCGAAAGAGTTCAATCCCGCGCTGCCACTCGACGATCCCGAAGAGCCGCAACCCATCGCGTTCCAGCGCGCGCTCACCGATTACCGCACTGCCCGTGAACTGGCGCAGGGCCTAGGGCTAAGTCGTCTGCCTGCGCGGGTGTTTGGCCTGTACGTACCCCGCCTGACCGCCGCCCAAACGGCACAGGCCTGCGCCGAGATCGAGGCTCACCGGCATGAGCTCCAGACGGGACAGCCCCCATCTCTACGTCGCCTGACCGCCACAGAATGGCAGATGGTCGCACCCCTGTTCAAACACGGCGCAGGTACCGAGGCCGCCCTCACGAAACTCCGTATGGGCCTCAACCTGATCCTCGCGGCTCAGGCCGGTACGCTTTCGCTGCATCAGGTCTGGAAGGAAGCGCGGCGCCGAGCTACCCGAAGCGGTAAGGCTCACTTCCCCTCCTACAGCGCCGTCTGTGTCTACAGACAACGGCACGCCGCGGCACTGGCGGCTGCCGTCGCCCTCGTACATCGACAGCGTACCCCCACCCATAGTCCCCACGACCGGCTGCTAGCAGCTTTGACGCCAAGAAAAATTTCTGGAATCTCCTGATCCTCGCTTTACTGCTTGTGAAACGGCCAATCTCTCTATGCCAGACCAACCATGCCTACGGGTTCGCTGTGCATACCGGCGAAGGGCCGCGGCCTACCTGGCAGGGGCCCGGGCCTAGGCATCCGGGAATGGTAGAGGCTTGCTCCTCACTCCCCACAGTGCGTTGCGCAAGTGCCTGAATCTTCACCTGCAGAACATCATGGGCAGAACACAGTGTCCGATCGGCGACCGACGGTCGGACCAGTTCTCACGCAAACCTCGGACTTTCACGTACAACGAGGTGTGCCGATCAGCTGCTTCTTACCCCCCGATATCGATGCCCGCCTCACAACGGAATCGGCCAACCCGATCGAAGCCATGTTCCGGATGGTCGGCACCGCGGGAGCGATCATGCGCCCCAGGCTCGTCGAAAAGTTCGGTGAGAAGATGTTGGATGGCTTACTGGCGCTGAAGCTCGCACGGGTCAGTCACGCCTCGGGCTGGGACATCGTGGTGCTCTCGGACCTGGGGCGTCAGACCTACCTACGACGCCTCAACCACAGGGCAGACTACCTCCAGCGGCCGGAATCCGTTGCTGACCGGGCCTTTCAGGTCGAAGCACTCTGGCACCTTCGTCATCGGTACAAAGTCGTCGGCCGTCAGGTCAAAGCGTCGCCGGGACTGCCACGGGGCAGAAATTCTCAACCGCAAACCGCAAGGCCAGGGACGGATCAGGTTCTGGCTTACCACGTTGTCAAGGTCCTCCAACCGACTAGCGGGGAGACCGTTTCCCGCGCGGCGGACGGGGAAGTGAACCAAGCAATGTTGGAGCGTGCGCCCTTGCTCTACTGCCCGGGTGCCAACGGCGCGGTGGGGATGGACTACATCCGCACACTGATGCGGCGGCACAAAGGGGACGTCGTGCGCTGGGGGCATCCGGTGATCGTCGCGGTGCCTGAGCTCACGCCAGAGTTACAACTGGGCCTCGAGGCCCTTCAACATCGGCAGCGCGACGGCTACCGCGGCACACCGAGAGCTCCCCGCCTCGGGTCCGCAGACGCGCCCCTGGTCATCGAGGTACCGGTGATCAGCGCTCCCAACGCGCCTGCGTGACGCGGCCTGCGTGGGCATACGTACGGTAACGGTCGGCGGGCGACGTGAGGTCAAGCCACCATGCCTCTACCCAACCGAGGCGTGGCAGGTCGTCAGCGAGCCGCGCCGCCTGCTCGACAAACCACGCGGCGCGGGAGCGGTGGCTCGTGCCGAGGATGTATCCGTAAGGCTCGCCCGGTTGGGTGGAGACGGCACCGCAAAGTTTGTCGAGCAGCCGCGCACGCGGATACCCGACATCGATTTCCGCGCGCGCGAGAATCTGATGCGTCGGTCGGCCAACAAGAAGGAGGTCGGCGATCGAGTCCCGACCGGCCCCGACCCGGGGCGCCGGCACCCACACGTGGGCGTCCGATTGCGCGCGTCGGTGAGCGAGCTCGGTCACTGCGATCTCGTGCCCGATGCGGCGTGCGGATGTCCGGCGCAGGTCAACCTGCGCCGAGTCGAACGACATGCAGACGACTGGGGCGGTGGTCCCCGCCCCGGTCAAGGTCAGGTCAAGTGTCACGCGCGGGAGGTGCAGGCGCTCGGCGGCCGGACCCAGACCGAGACGATCGAGTTGAGCGGTGGTGGCTACGCCCCTCTCTCCAAGGAGGCGGCGCAACTCCGTCTCGGGATTTCTTCCATAGCGCATGAGGGCAGCTTGCAGCGCACCACCTGACAGATCTCCTGGTGCGCCGGACATGGGGGCATCCTATCTACACACGTTGAGTTAGGGTAAAAGGGAGATTTACCCTATCCGATCGGCAAATTTGAGATGGATTCACACCAAGCGAATCATGCGCGCGCCGGCTTCGTCAGCGTCCATCGCACCGTGCGTGGGGCACTCGACGATGTCGTAAGGAGCCGGGCGTACGCACAGCAGACCACAGTGGGGACAGGTGGTGCTGGTGCCGGCGGGGTTCACCCGGCGCACCTGCGTGCCGGTCACTGGGGCGAGCAGTTCGACCCACGTCCCCCAGACGGCGGCGCCGCTGAGGTGCATGGCGCCGGGCGCCCAGGGGACCCGGCCGTGGTCACGCATGCCCTGGTAGGACAGAGCCTCAATGTTCGCGCGGCGGTAGGAGAGGGTTCGGACCAACGCGGCTTCAAGCTCCGGTCGGGCAGCCTCCAGGATCATTCGCCGGGCCTGGGCATCCACGAGAAGGGCCGCTGCGCTGCGGGGGTCGGTAGAGGGCAAAGACCGGACCTGCGCGCGGCGGGGAACATGCCAGACCTGCGACCGGTCGGCCAGGGTCACGAGGTTGCGCAGCCCCACGTCCGCGCCGATCGTGTCGTCGATGCTCGCGGCCGGCAGGTGCCGGTCGGGTACGCGGATGCTCCACCGCAAGGCGGGCACGACCTCCCCGCTGGACTCGGTCACTTCGGTCAGCCACACGTGGTCGGCACGGTGAGGGCGCTCCCGGTCACGGGTCAAGGTCGGCGTACGGTCACGCTGGAGCGCCAGCAGTTCGGCGTGCGGGTACAACTCGAGCAGCGCGTCGGGGCAACCGGACCGCACACGTTCGTGGACGGCGGCGGTGCGTGCGTGGACTGCGCGCGCGCGGTCGTCAGCCTCGATCATCAACGCGGTGCTGAGGTCGGCCGGCAGTGCCCACAGGTCAGTAACGATGGGCGTCGGCAGTCCGGCGAGGAGTACGTGATGCAGGTCCAGGGGCTGCACGGCCGCGTCGAGGGGAACATCGTCGAGGCGCAGCAGCGGAAACATGTACCGGGCGGACTCGCCGGAACGGTGACGTTTCAGTCTGTTCGTATTGGCGGCGACGATACCGAGGGCGACCGACTGCGGGACGTGCTGCCAGCGTGCGGGGCGCTCGGCGAACGTCAGTCCCCGAAGTTCGGCTAAGGCGTCATTTGGCATCTGCATCTTCTGAAAGTCATCGACATCGGGCAGCGCCGCGCCTGCGTCCACGCGCCGCAGCGCTTCGGGAAGGCCCAGCGGAATGCCGGCGCCGCGCAGCCGGAGGTACCGCCGGAGCCAGATGTGCAGGCTGCGGGCCTCGGTGATCAGACGCGTGAGGTGCGCTGCCTGGTCGGTGGTAGGACGAAGGGGAGTCGGACTGGGAATGAGTTTGCCCATGGCCCTGTACCCCGTCCGCCCGGAGGGCGGGCGCTCACGTCTCTCTCAGGCGGTGCGGTCCGGTGAACGTGAGATGGTCACGTCGACAGACCACGTCCCCTCTAAACGGACTGCCGTGCGGACCGTCGAAACTGCTGCGGGCCTCTACAGCGCCACACCTCCCCTCCCTCTCCCCATAACTTCACGGGTCGCGCCATGCACAGCCCAGACCGTCGAGAGAGACACTTGTCGACCCCCGACGACACGGGCGAAGTCGCTCGCTGCGCTCCCGACGTGGCACTGCCCGCGTCACTTCTCTGCCTCGCCGAACTCACGGCACAAACCTTCACCTGCCGACACATGCGCGGCCAGACCTGCCTCCTGCCCTCTTGGGACGGAGCCTCTCTTTATTCCAAGGTCACTGAACCTCCGGGGTCAGCAGCACCGTCCGGGCCGCCAGCTCCTCTTCTTGATCGCCAGTCGTGATGATGCTGCGGGCAACCAGCGTGCCCTCACACCAGCCGATGATCAGCAGGGGGTGATGCAGACTGAGCAGCCCCTCACGCTGGGCGAGCTCTGCCCAGGCGGCTTGCTGGCGCCTGGGCGCGAACGCGTCTCCCGGAACAGTCAACCATTGCCCAGTCCAGTCGATACTGGCGTCCACCTGTCGCAGGGCGTCCGTCACGCCCAGGGCGTAGTCGGCATTGACAGCGAACAAGGGGGTCTGACCGTCGTACCCTCCCGCAGTGATGTGGGTCACGCTCAGGTGGGCGGCCATCCGGCGACCGAACATCATGCCCGTCCGGACGCTGTCCATTTCGAGGACGTCGCGCAGGATCAGGACCGCTCCCGAATTGACAGTCACGTCTGAGACTGGGAGAGGGACATCGTTTCCGGAAGGGAACCGTCGCCCCAGGAGGGGGAGATAACGTTGGTGGGCGCGGGCAAGCACAAACTGGAGAAGGGGGGAAGAGGAAGATGCAGGAGTGGACATGTTGACCTCGGAGGATGGGCAGGCAGAAGCCTGAAGGGCAATCTGCCTTCGGCAAAGCGGCGTGATCTCTCCAGGAGAGACCCGGGCCCCTCGGCGGGTCGCAGACCCGCGACCTCACGTCCGTAGCGTTACCTGCTTAGACGGTACCCTCGGTGCCATCTACCCCGTCTCTCCGAACAGGGGCACCTGTCAGGAAGCGGCGTACCGCCTCTCCTCCGGCTCAGGAACAGGGCAAGTTCTCCGCAGCCATGCGCCAAAATGGGCCAGACTATGGATCAACCTCAGCTTTCGTGGATCATCGGCTTCATCTGGGGCATCGCAGACGACGTCTTGCGAGACCTTTACGTCCGCGGCAAGTACCGCGACGTCATCCTGCCCATGACGGTATTGCGGCGTCTGGACGCCGTTCTGGAACCCACCAAGCAGGCCGTTCTCGACATGAAGGCGACCCTGGATGCGGCCGGTATCGCCAATCAAGAGGTCGCGCTGCGTCAGGCAGCTGGGCAGGCGTTCTACAACACGTCCACTTTCACCCTGCGGGATCTCCGCAACCGGGCCAGTCAACAAGCCCTCAAAATCGACTTCGAAGCTTATCTGGACGGCTTTTCTCCAAACGTCCAAGAGATCCTTGACAACTTCGAGTTTCGTAACCAGATCCCCCGGCTGTCCAAGGCGGACGCCCTGGGCACCCTGATCGAGAAACTGCTCGACCCGACTGTCAACCTGGGGCCCGCCCCCGTGTTGGACGGCAACGGCAATGTGAAGGTGCCTGGCCTGGACAACCATGCCATGGGCACCGTGTTCGAGGAACTGGTGAGGCGCTTCAACGAGGAAAACAACGAGGAGGCGGGCGAGCACTGGACGCCGCGGGACGCGGTGCGCCTGATGGCCCGGCTGATCTTCGATCCCGTCGCCGATGAGATCCAGAGCGGTACGTATCTGCTCTATGACGGTGCCTGCGGAACAGGAGGAATGCTCACCGTCGCCGAGGAGACGCTGCGGGGCCTGGCCGAAGCGCACGGGAAACAGGTCAGCACCCACCTGTACGGCCAGGAGATCAACGCGGAGACCTACGCCATCGCCAAGGCCGACATGCTCCTCAAGGGCGAGGGCGAAGAAGCCGACAACATCGTGGGTGGGCCGCAATACTCCACACTCGCCAACGACGCCTTCCCCGGCCAGGAGTTCGACTTCATGTTGAGCAACCCGCCTTACGGCAAAAGTTGGAAGAGCGATCTGGAGCGCATGGGCGGCAAAGACGGCATCCAAGACCCCCGCTTCGTCATCACGCACGCGGGAGAAGGCGACTATTCGTTGCTCCCGCGCTCCAGCGACGGACAGATGCTCTTTATGGCGAATCTGCTCAGCAAGATGAAACGGGACACGCCCCTGGGCAGCCGTATCGCCACCGTCCACAACGGGAGCAGCCTGTTCACCGGAGACGCCGGACAGGGCGAGAGCAATATTCGCCGGTGGATCATCGAGAACGACTGGCTCGAAGCCGTCGTCGCCCTGCCCCTCAACATGTTCTACAACACGGGCATCGCCACCTACGTTTGGGTACTGACCAACCGCAAACCCGAGCATCGCCGGGGTCAGGTGCAGCTCATCGATGCTACGGGCTGGTCCAGGCCTTTGCGAAAGAACCTCGGGAAGAAGAACTGTGAACTCGGGCCGGACGACGTGAACCGCGTCTTGAGCACCTTCCTGACTCTGGAGGAGAGCGAACAGTCGAAGGTATTTCCCAACGCAGCTTTCGGCTACTGGAAGGTCACGGTCGAACGCCCCCTGCGTCTGCGCGTCGCTCTGGATGAGGAACGTCGGCGCCGGTTCCAGCAGGTCTGTACCGAAGCCAACGAGCTCGGCTTGATGAAGCTCGTCAATCTCGCTGCCGAGAAGTTTGGGGAAGGCCCCCACACCAATTACAACACCTTCAGCCACCATCTCAAGCTGCTCAGCGAGCAGACCGATGTCAAGCTCACCGCCAAGCGCCTCAAGCTCATCCGTGACGGCCTGGCCGAGCGGGACGAAGATGCCGACCCGGTCGTCAAGAAGATCCACAAGCCTGGCAAGATTCAGGAGGACATGCTCCACGGCCTGTATGGCGTCAAGGCAGGGGTTATCGAGTTCGAGACCGACCCGGAACTCCGCGACACCGAGCAGATCCCGCTACTCGAGGAAGGCGGCATTGCCGCGTTCATCGCACGCGAGGTCCTGCCGCATGCCCAGGACGCCTGGGTCGACCCCGACAGCATCAAGGTTGGCTACGAAATCAGCTTCACCCGCCGCTTCTATAAGCCCCAGCCTCTGCGGACCCTCGCTGAGATCACCGCCGACATCCGCGCCCTGGAAGCCGAGACGGATGGCCTGCTCGCCGACATCATCGGGGTCGGGCGGTGAGCGTCCCCGACCTTTCGCCCAGTGCCCTGCGGGCCGTGGCGGCCTACCTGCCGCTGATGACGGCCCCCGGCTTCCGGTTCACCGACGGCACGCCGCCTTTCGAGCAAACCTCGCCCGGCCATTTCGAGATGCACGGCTATACCTACGATCCCCAGGTGGGCTGCCTGCTCGACACCCTGCTCACCCTGAACTGGGTTCACTCCTTCGACTGGCCAGAGTGGATGCAAACCCCCGAAGCCCAGTCCCTAAAAGACGACCCACAGGTACTTGCACAGGCCACGCCCGAACAGCTCGCCCGGCTCATGACCATCTTCGCCCGGCAGGAACGCTTCAGCGACGGGGCCATGCTGGGCTTCTGGGACAGTGGCCTGCTGCTGGGCATCCTGCGGCGTGCGAGCGAACTGGCACAAGAACAAAGGAAGGATTTCTGATGGCCGCCCCCCTCTACACCGTCACCCCACAGCCCATCGAGACCATCCTGACGTGGATCAAGTCCGGCGAGATCGCCATTCCCGAGATCCAGCGGCCCTTCGTATGGGAGGGCAGCCAGGTCCGTAACCTGCTCGACTCGCTCTACCGGGGCTACCCGGTAGGCTACCTGATCGCCTGGAAAAACCCGGATGTGCGGCTCAAAGACGGCAGAACGTCCGAGGGCAAGCGCATCCTGATCGACGGGCAGCAGCGCGTCACGGCGCTCATGGCCTCGCTCCTGGCGCACGAGGTCATCAACAAGGACTACAAGCAAGCCCGCATCCGCATCGCCTTCCACCCTGTTTTGGAGAAGTTCGAGGTGAGCAACTCGGCCATCCAGAAAGACCCGGCGTGGATTCAGGATGTAGCCGCCGTGTTCGAGGCGGGGGCCAGAACCTCCAAACTACGCCGCGACTACCTGAGTGCCAACGCCGACGTGGACGGCGACACGGTGGAAGACAACCTGGAGAAGCTCAAGGCCATCACGACCAACCAGGTGGGCATCATCGACCTCGCAAGCACGCTGGACATCGAGACGGTTACGGAGATCTTCATCCGCGTGAACTCTGCGGGCGTGTCTCTCTCGCAGGCAGACTTCGTAATGTCGAAGATCGCCGCGAACGAGACCTACGGCGGCAACACGCTGCGCAAGGCCATCGACTACTTCTGTCACCTCGCGCAGCACCCCGGCTTCCTGAGCACCATCGCCAAAGACGAGGCCTTCACGGGGTCGGAGTTCTACCCGAAGCTCAAGTGGATGGGCGGCACCGCCGACGACATCTACGAACCAAGTTATGTGGACATGCTGCGCGTCGCCTTCACGAGCGAGTTCGGGCGCGGGCGGCTGCAAGACCTCGTGGCGCTGCTGTCGGGGCGCAACTTCGAAACGAAGCAGTACGAGGACAGCATCGCCGAGCAGTCCTTCGCCAGCCTGCGCCGGGGCATCCACAACTTCATCAACCAGACTCACTTCGAGCGCTTCACCATGATCATCCGCTCGGCGGGCTTCATCAGCGCCGACCTGATCAGCAGCCAGAACGCCATCAACTTCGCGTACATCCTGTACCTGCATGGGCGTGGCAAGGGCCTGGCCCCAGACGCCCTGGAACGCGCCGTGCGCCGTTGGTATGCCCTGAGCATCCTGACGGGGCGGTACTCGGGCAGCCCCGAGAGCAACTTCGACCGCGACATCCGGCAGGTCATGGAACGCGGCCTGAGCGCCTACGTGGACGAGATCGCCGCCGCCACCCTGACCGACAGCTTCTGGAGCACCCTGTTGCCGCAGCAGATGGACACCTCCAGCGCCAACAGCCCGTACTTCCTGGCGTTCCAGGCCGCACAGGTCAAGGCGAACGACCGGGGCTTCCTGTCGCACGCGATCACTGTGCCTGACCTGCTCCTGAACCGCACCGACGTTCACCACACGTACCCTGCCGACTTCCTGAAGAAGCGTGGGCTGAGCCGAGGGCGGTACAACCAGATCGCCAACTTCGTCCTCGCGCAGAGCGAAATCAACATCGCCATCGGCAACAAAGACCCGCAGGTGTACTTCGGGCAATTGCGCGAACAGGTCAGTGGCAGCTCCCTGATCTACGGTGGCATCACCGACCGCGCCGAGCTGGAGGCCAACCTCGCGGCCCACTGCATTCCCGCCTCCATGCTGGACGATCCCACACTGCACTACGACGCCTTTCTGGAGCAGCGCCGCCGCCTGATGGCCCGTAAACTCCAGACGTGGTTCGGGGGCCTGTGATGCTTCACGACCTGCGCCCCTACCCCGCCATGAAGGACAGCGGCGTCCCCTGGCTGGGGCTAGTGCCTGAGCATTGGGATGTGCGCCGACTCAAGTACCTGCTCAGGGAGCAGGATGCCCGCTCGGTCAATGGAAACGAGCAGCTTCTACGGGTTTCCCAGTACACCGGAGTAACAGAGCGCCGACGTGCTGACGGAGGCGATGAGCCGGACACCAGGGCGGCCTCTCTCGTGGGCTACAAGAAAGTTGCTCCACAGGAACTCGTCGTCAACATCATGCTGGCCTGGAATGGCAGCATGGGCGTATCACAGTTCGCAGGAATCACCAGCCCCGCTTACTGCGTGTACGACTTTCGGCAAGAGGCAAACCCATGGTACTTCCACCATCTGCTGCGTTCTCCAACGTATAAAGCCCGAATCAGAGCAGTCTCGACGGGCGTTGTCGAGAGTCGTTTACGGCTATACACCGATGATTTGTACCGACTGGAGGCACTTCTCCCCCCGCTCCCCGAACAAGCTGCCATCGTCCGCTTCCTCGATCACGCTGACCGCCGGATTCGCAAGGCCATTGCCGCCAAGCAGCGGCTGATCCGACTGTTGCAGGAGCAGAAGCAGGTCATCATCCACCAGGCGGTCACGCGGGGCTTAGACCCCAACGTGAAGCTGAAGCCAAGCGGCGTGGAGTGGTTGGGGGATGTGCCGGAGGGGTGGAGCATTCTCAAGATTGGCTACTTTGCGAAGGTAGGTAATGGTTCCACACCTTCTAGAGGTAACGCCCTATATTGGACGGATGGCTCTTATCCTTGGTTAAATAGCAGTATCGTAAATCACGGCAAGGTCACCGTAGCTAATCAGTTTATAACCCATCAGGCTTTACAAGAGTGTCACTTACCAATTGTGCCTCCAGGTAGCGTCCTTGTCGCCATCACAGGCCAGGGCAAGACGCGAGGGAAAGCAGCAACACTAGATATTGAGGCAACCATCAATCAGCACATCGCATATATCACACCCAGACCTAATTCTGGCGTGACAGCCGAATATCTTCAATCTTTCCTCAGTGCAGCATATGGCGAACTACGACGCCTAAGTGATGACTCTGGCAGTACGAAGGGGGCATTGACTTGTGATGCTCTAAAGAACTTCAAGATAGCAGTCCCTCCAGTACTTGAGCAGACCCAGTTACTTCAGCACATTCGTGAGGCGTCTGCGTCGGCTGACTTTGCCATCACCCATGCCCAGCGAGAAATCTCTCTCCTCCGCGAGTACCGCACCCGCCTCATTGCCGATGTGGTCACGGGCAAGCTCAACGTGCGGGCGGCAGCGGCGCGGCTGCCGGAGCAGGAGCCGGACGCGATGCCGGAGGAACTGGAAGGCGGGGAGGCTGGAGACAGCGAATTGGAAGCCGACGAGCGTGAGGCGGAGTTGGTGGAAGCGTGACCGGCCCTCGCTCGGCCGAGTACCTGCGCGGCCTGGTGCGCGAACTGTGCAAGCTGCCTCGTGAGACCGAGTGGGTGGAGTTCAAGCACAACAAGGCCGAGCCGGAGGACATCGGGGAGTACATCTCGGCCCTGGCGAACGCGGCCGCCCTGAACGGCAAGGCGCACGGGTACATGGTCTGGGGCGTTCAGGACGGCACGCACGACATTGTGGGCACGAGCTTCGACCCGGCGGAAGCCAAGAAGGGCAACCAGGAGCTCGAATCGTGGTTGCTGCAACTTCTGAATCCCAGACTGCACTTTCGCTTCTATCCCGTGGTCATGGAGCAGGGCGAGGCCGTGGTGGTGCTGGAGATCGCGCCGGCCTTCCGCCATCCCGTGCAGTTTCAGGGAAGGGAGTACATCCGCGTGGGATCGTACAAGAAGCCGCTCAACGGGTTCCCTGACCGCGAGCGGGCCTTGTGGCGTGCTCTGGAGCGCACACCCTTCGAGGATGGAGTAGCCGCCGAGCGCGTGAGCAGCGACGACGTGTTGCGGATGCTGGATTACCCCGCGTACTTCCGTCTCCTGGGGGCGAATCTTCCGCCAGGCCGGGACGGCATTCTGGCGGCGCTGGCCGAAGATGACCT
Organism: Deinococcus gobiensis I-0; assembly: GCF_000252445.1. GTDB lineage: Bacteria > Deinococcota > Deinococci > Deinococcales > Deinococcaceae > Deinococcus > Deinococcus gobiensis. Next base: position 2,949,979 of record NC_017790.1, read on the forward strand.
GATCAAGCCCTGCGAGGCGGGCGGGTGGAACATCACGAACCTGGGGGGCATGCTGTTTGCCACGCACCTGCCGGATTTCCCGACGCTGAGCCGCAAGGCGCTCCGGGTCATCAAGTACCAGGGCACCGGAAAGATGTTCACCGAACGCGAACTCAGTGAGCCCAGGGGCTACGCGGCGAGCTTCGAGGAAACGCTGCGGTTGCTCAACAGTCTGCTTCCGGCGAACGAGGTCATGGGTCAGGCCCTTCGTCGAGACGTACCGATGTTCCCCGAACTGGCAGTGCGTGAGGTGGTCGCCAACGCCTTGATCCATCAAGACTTCCTGATCACGGGAAGCGGCCCGACGGTCGAAATCTTCGACAACCGCATCGAGGTGACCAATCCGGGCGAGCCGCTGGTCGACACGCGGCGCTTCGTGGATACGCCCCCCAAGTCCAGGAACGAGACGCTGGCGTCCCTGATGCGCCGCTTCAACATCTGCGAGGAGCGCGGCAGCGGCATCGACAAGGTGGTGTTCCAGGTCGAATTTTTCCAGCTTCCTGCCCCTTTGTTCGAAGTGCCCCCAGGGTTCATGCGGACCGTGCTGTTCGCGCACCGGCCCCTGGCGCAGATGACCAAGGCCGACCGTGTGCGGGCTTGTTACCTGCACGCCTGCCTGAAGTACGTCTCCAGAGAGCCGATGACGAACGCCACCCTTCGGGAGCGTCTGGGCATCTCCGACAAGAACGCGGCGGCAGCCTCCCGCATTCTGGGAGAGGCCGTAGACGCTCAGGCCATCGTCATCGAGGACAAGGAAGTGGGAGCCCGTGTCAGGCGATATCTCCCTTACTGGGCCTCTCCTCAACCGCCAGAGGAAGTGGTTGTTTGATTGGGAACCTCCCAAGGCGTACTCGACCAGAACCCTCAGGCCTACGAAGGCCCTTCCACACGGCATTCCCGACTCCCCACTTTGTTTGATGGTTGTTTGATGGACTGTGAGAGCTTTCTGACCTGATGCTCCCAACCCACAACATTTCTTCCACCGCGCCTGGGCAAAGTGTGGAACCCTGATGGGCATGACAAAACAGGAGGCAGGAGGGTCCGAACCACTGATGAACTCGGGCGATCAGTTCATCTGGGGTCTCGGCTTTCCGGAATGGCGGGAAGTGACCGGCCGGCCTTCGGTCGCCGACCTGTTTCCGGTCTCTGCACGCTGTGGTCTCTACGTGCTCGGCTTCGCGAACGGCGAGCGGTACGTGGGGCAGGCGGTCGACGTCGTGCGGCGCTACACGGGCCACCGCAAGGTGCATGACGACATCACGCACCTGAGCTTCCGTGAAGTGCCGAAGGCAGAACTGGACGAGCAGGAGCGGCGCAGCATCCACGCTCTGGAAGCCCAGGGCCTACGCCTGCGCAACGTCGTACACATGAGTGTGGTGCAGGGGGAACGCGACCTCGACTTGGTGGTCAGCCCACAGGAACAGGAGCATTGGCTGACCGGAGACGTAACCGGCCTCCACGACGCCGAACAGGGCATTCGGGATGACGCGCTCCAGGCCAGGTATCACCGCCGGTTCGAGCGGTTCATGAGACAACCCCGGGCACAGGACGCCCTGTTCGTGCTCGGTCTGTATCTCCAGTCCGTGATTCCCTTCCCCCGGCGGACCGAGCTGACCTTCTGGGCCGCGACCTGCCTGCCGGACACGGGCGCGCCGGAAGGCAGCGTCTTGCTGTGCCGCGTGAGCCTGAACATGCAGGAGGTCTTCAGCCTCTATGGGCACACCGGGGACGACGAGAACGAGCTATGGGCAGAGTTCCACCTGGCCCGCAGTCCGTTTCAGGAAGCGTTCGGAGACGACTGGCAGGCGCAACTGCAGGCACGCGGTTGGAACATCGATGAGCACCAGTACAACCCAGGCGGTCAGGATCAGTTCCGCCTGACCGCGTATGGATTAGAGGACCTCGAAACGTTGCTGCTGGACAGCGGATACTCAGGCGCGATGGCCCTGATCAACTTGCGACTGATGCGTTTGGGGGCGACCTTTTACAGCAAGTACCACTGCCTCGACCTCGTGGACGCGGCCCTGAAGACTTTGGAGGATCGGCGAGGCGAACTGCCGACAATGGAGCGGAGTATGAATGACGCGGGCATACCGGGACTGCTGCACATCGGAAATCAGGTGGCTCCGGCGGGCTTCGAGCCGTCGAGCTGGACGGTCACGGCCTCGCTGGAACCCGAAGTGGTCGCCCACCTGACTGACCCGGCGCAGGAGTACCCTGTGCGCTTCGAGTCGGCCCGTACTGGGGGCGGGAGTATCACCACCTTCGCCCGGTTCCTTACGGATGACCCGCAGCCGCAGTACCACCTATACCTCAAGTCCCTCCTGGACGAGGATTGAGAGAAGGAAACCCATGCCCACCGACACGTCCGAAAAGGCCCTGGAAACCATCCTCGTCGACGCCCTGACCACGCGGGGATGGGTGCCAGGTGATCCGCACGATTACGAGCGCGAGTACGCAGTGGACTTGGCGCAGCTCACGGCTTTCCTGGAAGCGACGCAGCCGAAGCTGGTCGAGGCGCTGGATCTGCGCGCGGCGTCCCCGACGCGCCACAAGTTTCTCTCGCGCCTTCAAGGCGAGATCACGAAACGCGGTGTGGTGCACGTGCTGCGGCATGGAGTGGCTCATGGCGCGCACCACGTTGACCTGTTCTACGGCACGCCCACGCCCGGCAACGCCAAGGCGGCGGCGCTGCACACCCTGAACCACTTCAGCGTCACCCGTCAACTGCGGTACAGCCGCAGCGAGACGGCCTTGGCCCTGGATGTGGGGCTGTTCGTCAACGGTCTGCCGGTCGCTACGATGGAGCTGAAAAACAGCCTGACGAAACAGACGGTCGCCGACGCCGTGGAGCAGTACCGACGTGACCGCGATCCTCGCGAACTGCTGTTCGCCATGGGCCGCTGCGTGGCGCATTTCGCGGTAGACGACGCCGAGGTGCGTTTTTGCACGGAGCTGAAGGGCAAGGCCTCCTGGTTCCTGCCCTTCGATCGAGGCTGGCAAGAGGGGGCAGGCAATCCCCCGAATCCGAACGGTCTTAAGACTGCGTACTTCTGGGAAGAGATTCTGACCCCGGCCAGCCTCACGGACATTCTCGAGAATTACGCGCAGGTCGTCGAAGAAGAGCACCCGAAAACCAAGAAGAAGAAGCGCCGTCAGATCTTTCCCCGTTACCACCAGTTGGACGTGGTGCGCAAGCTGCTTGTGGACGCGCGGGAGCGGGGCGCAGGTCAGCGCTATCTCATCCAGCACTCGGCCGGCAGCGGAAAATCAAATTCCATCGCATGGTTGGCGCACCAGTTGGTCGGGCTGGAACAGGCGGGGCAGGCCGTCTTCGATTCGGTGGTGGTGGTGACGGACCGCCGCATTCTGGACAAACAGATTCGGGACACCATCCGGCAATTCGCGCAAGTCGGGGCGACGGTGGGGCACGCCACGCATTCCGGCGAACTGCGGCAGTTTCTGGAAAGCGGAAAGAAGATCATCATCACCACCGTGCAGAAATTTCCGTTCATCCTCGATGAGATTGAGGGGATGGGCAAGGGCCGGACATTCGCGATTCTGATCGATGAGGCACATTCCAGTCAGAGTGGTCGCAGCGCCGCCGCGATGAACGAAGCGCTGGCCGGCAGCGATGACGCGAACGATCAGGAGCTAGAGCCTGAGGACTTGATCAACAGCGTTCTGGAGTGCCGTATGAAAGCCCGCAAGATGCTCGGAAACGCCTCTTATTTCGCGTTCACGGCCACGCCGAAAAACAAAACCCTGGAAACCTTCGGGCGGGCTGCCCCGGCGGGTGAGAAGGTGCCCCACCTACCGTTCCACCTCTACAGCATGAAGCAGGCCATTCAGGAAGGCTTCATCCAAGACGTGCTCCGGGCCTATACGCCCGTCGAGAGTTACTACCGTCTGGTCAAGACCGTGGACGCAGACCCGGAGTTCGATACGAAGAAGGCCCAGAAGAAGCTGCGGGCATACGTAGAAGGTCATGAGCACGCCATCCGTCTCAAGGCGGAAATCATGGTCGACCATTTCCACGAGCAGGTGCTGGCAATCCAGAAGGTAGGCGGTCAGGCCCGGGCCATGATCGTCACTGGCAGCGTCGCCCGGGCACTCGACTATTTTCATGCCGTCAAGGCTTATCTGGAGCAGCGCAAGAGCCCCTATAAGGCCATCGTGGCGTTCTCCGGAGAACCCGAGTACAAGGGAATCAAAGTCACCGAGGCCAGCCTCAACGGGTTCGCCTCGAACGACATCCCCGACAAGATCCAGGAAGAGCCCTACCGCTTCCTGATCTGCGCGGACAAGTTCCAGACCGGGTACGACGAGCCTCTGCTGCACACCATGTACGTGGACAAGCCCCTCTCGGGAATTAAAGCGGTGCAGACCCTGTCCCGCTTGAACCGGGCGCATCCGCAAAAGCACGACGTCTTCGTTTTGGACTTTCAGAACAGCACAGAGGTGATCCGACAGTCTTTCGATGCGTACTACCGCGCGACCCTGCTGAGCGACGAGACCGACCCCAACAGACTTCATGACCTCAAAAGCGATCTGGACAGTGCACAGGTGTACTCGCCGGGTCAGGTCGAGAACCTGGTCGAGCTGTATCTGGCCGGTGCCGACCGCGACCGTCTGGACCCCATCCTGGACGTCTGCGTGGCCACATACAACGACCTCGACGAGGACGCGCAGGTGGCCTTCAAAGGCGGCGCCAAGACATTCGTGCGGACGTACAGTTTCCTGGCGGCCCTGGTCCCGTATACGACCGCCGCGTGGGAACAGCTGTCCATCTTCCTGACCTTCCTGATCCCCAAGCTGCCCGCACCCAAAGAGGAGGACTTGGCGCAGGGCATCCTCGACAGTATCGACATGGAGAGCTACCGCGTGGAGAAGCAGACCGTCACGAAGATTCAGCTTACAGATGCGGACGCCGAGCTCGATCCTGTGCCCGTCATGGCGGGTGGGGCGACTCCGGATCCGGAACTGGAACGGCTCTCGAACATCGTGAAGATTTTCAACGACCAGTTCGGCAACATCGCGTGGACCGACGCTGACCGCCTGCACAAACTCATCACCGAGGAGATTCCCGACCTAGTGGCCCGTGACGCGGCGTATCAGAATGCTCTGAAGAACTCCGACCGGCAGAACGCCCGGATTGAGCACGACCGCGCCCTGATGCGGGTCCTGATCGGGCTGATGCGGGATAACACCGAGCTGTTCAAGCAGTACTCCGACAACGGCAGTTTCCAGCGTTGGATGCAGGACACCGTCTTCGACCTGACATACCGCGAGGGCCAGCAGCCGGGCCGCTGACCTTCAGGAGGGGTTACCGCGTCATGCGGGAACCGAGGTCCGCGAGCACACGCCCGAGGGCACGGGACGCTTCCGAACTCACCGTCTACGGTAAGTTCCCTGTTCGGAGGGAAGCCCGGATCATCAGCGGTGATCCCCTATTAGGGGAGGTCACCCTGCCTGCAAGAAGTTTTCGGAGGCCTGAACCTCTCCCCTATGCGCGCTGCCGGCCTCTCTCGAAACCCGCTTTCGTGCCACAGTTGTGCCACAGTTTATCTGGAAATCGCCAGAAAAAAGGGGAGGTCTTTGGAAAGGTCGTAGGCGAAAGTGGCGTCCAGAAGGCCTTTTAGGAAGAATCCGGAGCGCCTCGGAATACCTTCAAAAGTATTCGTAATCAGTAGGTCGTCGGTTCAAATCCGACCTCTGGCCCCAAGGAAAGCCCTCCGCCCGGTGCGGAGGGCTTCGTCTTGCCGCGGCTTCGTCCGTGCGGAACACTCAGCTCCGGCGCTTCAGCTGCGGCATGTCCGCCGCGGGTCTCGTGCCCCTGACCCGAAGGCCACCAGCCGGGTCCAGGGCTGTCCTGACCCGTACCCTCTACAGGCCCGCCAGACTCCACGCCTGCCTGACCGGGCCAGCCCCGGAGTGGGGGTATGGACCGCCCCGATTGACACCCCAGGGGACGCGTGCCAGCATGGAGGGCACCTAAAATTTGAAGTTCGTCCAAGAACATGCGCCGAACGCCGTCCTGGCCGCGCGACAGTCGCGCCGCGGCGGCCCCAGCCGATCCCGGAGGCACCCCCATGAAACGACTGTGTTTCGCTGCGCTTTCCCTGGCCCTCGCCACTCCCGCCCTGGCCGACAAGGTGGTCAACATCGGTTATAGCGGCCCCCTCTCGGGCGGCGCGGCCTTCTACGGCAAGGACGTCCAGAGCGGCATCGAGATGGCGATTGGCGACATCAACAAGGCCGGCGGCGTCACCGTGGGCGGCGAGAAGGTCACCTTCAAGCTCGTGTCGCTCGACGACCGCTACCTGCCCAACGAGACGGCCACCAACGTGCGCCGACTGACCTCGCAGGGCATTGACGTGATCTTCGTGCCGCACTCGGGGGGCATCCTGACGGTGCAGCCCATGACCGGCCGCGACCCGAGCTTCCTGCTCGTGGCGTATTCCAGCGAGCCCAAGATCCTGGAGGCCAACAACCCACTGACCTTCATGCTGCCGCCGCGCTACGACAACTACCTGCAACCCTTCGTGGCGACGCAGATGAAGGCCTTCGGCAAGAAGCTGGGTATGGTGGGCACCACGAGCGCCTACGGCAAGCAGTGGGCCGAGGCCGTGACCGGCGAGTGGAAAAAGCAGGGCGGCACGGTCGGCGCCAACAACGGCGTGGACTACGCGACCACCGTGGACTACTCCAGCGCCGTGACCAAGGCCCTGGCCGAGAAACCCGACGTGCTGTTCGTGGGCGGCCCGTCGCAGCCCACCGCGCTGGTGATCAAGGCGGCGCGCGAGCAGGGCTTCAAGGGCGGATTCATCGTGATGGACCAGGCCAAGTTCGAGCAGATGGACACCCAGATTCCGCGCAATTACCTCGACGGCAGCGTGGGCGTGCTGCCCACCCGCGAGTTCCCCGGCACGCAGGCCTTCGTAGCGCAGTACCAGCGCGCCTACAAGAAGATCCCGACCAGCGAGGCCGGCCTGAACTACATGGGCATGAACGTGGTCGCCAAGGCGATGGAACTCGCCGGCAAGACCGACGATCCCGTCGCCATCCGCGCGCAGCTCAACGCCGCCGCCAAGGCCCTGCCCCAGAGCAAGACCGTGTACAAGATGCTGGGCGTGACGGCCGGGGGCCACGCCGACGCCGAGTTCCTGGTCGCCAGCGTCAAGGACGGCAAGTACACCCGCCTGCGGGTCACGAAGGTCTACAAGTAAATTCCGCCCTCCCGCGCGCCCCCTTCCTCGGATCCGGGCGCGCGGGTTTCGCCTATCTCTGCCCCGAAGGACGACCCACCTTGACCACTTTCCTGCAACAACTGTTCAACGCGCTGGCCCTGGGCGGGGTCTACGCGCTCGTGGCGCTAGGCCTGACGCTGGTCTACGGCGTGATGCGCGTGCCCAACTTCGCGCACGGCGGGCTGTACATGCTCGGGGCCTACCTGACCTACGCGGCCCTGAACGGCCTGGGGGTGGGCTACGTGCCCGCGCTGCTGCTCGCGGCGCTGGCGGTGGCGCTGCTCGCCGCGCTGCTCGAACGCCTGATCTTCTTTCCGCTGCGCAACGCCCCGCACGTACACCCCATGATCGCCGCGCTGGGCGTGCTGTTCTTTCTGGAGGCGGGCGTGCAGCTCGTCTGGGGACCGGACTTCAAGCAGATCACCGAGCCGGTGCAGGGCATCGTGAATCTGGGCGGCGTCACCCTGACCTGGCAGCGCCTGCTGGTGATCGCCGCGAGCCTGGTCGTCATGCTGGGCCTGAACTTCTTCCTCAAACGCACGCTGACGGGCGCCACCATCGAGGCGATGGCGCAGAACCGTGAGGGCGCGCGGCTGGTGGGGGTCAACACGGCGCGGGTGGGCATGCTCACCTTCGCCATCTCGGGGGCGCTCGCGGCGGTCGCGGCGGCCCTCATCGCGCCCATCAACGCGGTCGCGCCGAGCATGGGCGAGGTCATGAACCTCAAGGTCTTCGCCATCATCATCCTGGGCGGCATGGGCAGCGTGCCGGGGGCCATCGTGGGGGCGCTGCTGCTGGCCTTCGCGGAGGTGTTCGGCGGCTACTACATCAACCTCGACTTCGCGGACGTGATCGGCTTCGCGCTGCTCGTGCTCGTGCTCGCCGTGCGGCCCCAGGGCCTGTTCCGGAGGGCCGTATGAACCGCGCGGGCGTCTGGGGCTGGGTGGCCGTGTTCGTGCTGGCCGCGCTGGTGCCGCTGCTGGGGCCGTCGGGCTACGTGCTGGACATCGGCATCAACGTGATGATCTACGCCATTCTGGCCTACGGGCTGAACGTGCTGCTGGGCTACACGGGGCTGCTGTCGCTGGCCCACGCGGGCTTTTTCGGCATCGGGGCCTACGCGGTGGGCATCCTGACCCTCAAGGCGGGCTGGAGCTTCTGGCTGGCGTGGCCGGCCGGCGTCGCGCTGTGCGCCGTGCTGGGGCTGCTGCTGGGGCTGGTGGCCTTCCGGACCAAGGGCGACGCCTTTTCGATCTTCACGCTGGGCGTGGGGGTCATCATCATGCTCGTCATCAACAAGTGGGACGCGCTGACCGGCGGCAACGAGGGCCTCAACGGCATCAACCCGCCCGCCGGGCTGGAGGCGCTCGCGCAGGGCGTGGGCCTGCGGCTCTCGGGGGGCTTCTATTACCTCGCGCTGGTTTCGCTGCTGCTGACCGTCGTGGCGGTGGCGCGCACGCGGGGCAGCGTGTTCGGGCGCTCTCTGGTCGCCATCCGGGGCGGCGAGGACCTGGCGCGCTCGGCGGGCATCGACGTGATGGCCCACAAGCTGCGCGCCATGATGCTCTCGACCGCCATCGCGGGCTTCGCGGGCGGGCTGTACGCCGTGTACGTGGGCTTTCTGGGCTCGGCGGCGACGGGGCCGGTCATGACCTTCACCGTGCTGCTGTACCTGCTGGTGGGCGGGCTGGGCACGCTGGTCGGGCCCCTGCTGGGGCCGGCACTGATGTACACGCTGACCCAGAGCCTCAAGGGATTGCAGGACTACCAGTACGTCGTGTTCGGGCCGCTGCTCGTGCTGCTGGTGATGTTCGCGCCGCAGGGCCTCGCGGGCCTGTGGGCCAAGCTGGGTGGCCGCCGCGCCGCCCCCGCCCCGACCCCCGAACAGGCGGTGGACCATGCCTGAACCGACGAACACGACAATGCCGCCCACACCCATGCTGGAGGTGGACGGCCTGGGCATCCGCTTCGGGGGCAACCACGCGGTGCGCGACGTGAGCGCCGCGCTGCCCGCCGGGCAGATCACGGCCATCATCGGGCCGAACGGAGCGGGCAAGAGCACCTTCTTCAACCTGATCTCGGGCTTCTACGTGCCGACCTCAGGGCGCATCCGTTTTCAGGGCGAGGACATCACGCGCCTGAAGACCCATCAGGTCGTGGGGCGCGGCATCGCCCGCACCTTCCAGACGACCACCATCTACAAGGAACTCAGCGTGCTCGACGGCGTGATGATCGGGCACCGGGTCCGCACGCGCGCCGGGCTGCTCGACGCCCTGCTGCGCACCGGCCGCGAGCGCCGCGACGAGGAGGGCAGCCGCGACGGCGCGATGGCCGCCCTGGCGCGCGTGGGGCTCGCCGACCAGGCCGCGCGGCCTGCCGGGGCGCTGACGCAGGAGGGCCAGAAGCGGGTCGGGATCGCGATGGCGCTCGCCAGCAACCCGAAACTGCTGCTCCTCGACGAACCCGCCGCCGGCATGAATCCCGAGGAGACCGTGCGCCTGATGGCCCTGATCCGCGACCTCGTGTCGGGCGGGCTGACGGTGGCCCTCGTCGAGCACAAGATGAGCCTGGTGATGGGCTTGGCCGACCACATCCTGGTGCTGCACCACGGCCAGAAGATCGCCCAGGGCACGCCCGCGCAGGTCAGCCGCGACCCGGCGGTGATCGAGGCCTACCTGGGCGGCCACGCGCACGGCGGGCAGATGGGTCAGGCCACGGCCCCCGCCGCCCCCACAGGAGCCCCCCATGCTTGAAGTCCGCGACCTGAGCGTCAAGTACGGCCACTTCACGGCCCTACACGCGGTGAACCTGACAGTAGAGCCCGGCGAGATCGTGGTGCTGCTGGGGGCCAACGGGGCGGGCAAGAGCACCCTGTTCCGCACCCTGAGCGGCCTCCAGCGCCCCTCGGGCGGCGCGGCGACGTGGCGCGGCACCCCGCTGACCGGTGGCCGCCCCGAGTTCAACGTGGCGCACGGCGTTGCGCAGTGCCCCGAGGGCCGGCTGCTGTTCCCCGAGCTGAGCGTCGAGAAGAACCTGCGCCTGGGGGCCTTCGTGCACCGCCGCGACCCGGCCGGCACGGCGCGCGAGCTGGAGCGCGTGTACGAGCTGTTTCCCGCGATGGTGGACAAGCGCCACGCCCCGGCCGGCAGCCTCTCGGGCGGGCAGCAGCAGATGGTCGCCATCGGCCGCGCGCTGATGGCCCGCCCCGACCTCCTGCTCCTCGACGAGCCGTCGCTGGGGCTGGCGCCGCTGGTCGTCGAGCAGGTCTTCGCGGCGCTGCAACGGGTGAACGCCGGAGGCGTGAGCGTGCTGCTGGCCGAGCAGAACGCCTTCGCGGCGCTGGGCATCGCCCACCGGGGCTACGTGCTGGAGGGCGGACGCGTGACCCTTCAGGGCGAGCAACGGATGCTGATGACGGACGACCGGGTGCGCAGCGCGTATCTGGGGGTATAGAGGCACAGAGAACCGGCAGCGACCCGGGTCCTGACCCCTCTCCCTTCTGAAGGAGAGGGGTTTGCCGTCCAGCCCGCCGATAGGCGATCCGGCCCTCGACCGCCCGGGTCAGGCCGGTCGAGGGCGGCTCCGGAGCGGCGTCCCCACCCGACGCCCGGAGTGCCCCTCTCCTCTGCGCCGAGAGGCCCGCAGGGACCGGTACGGCGCAACGCTCCGCCCACCGGATCAGCCCTCTCTCCACCGTTCCGGCAGCGTCGGGGTCAGGATGTAGCCCTCCTCCAGCGACCCGAAGACCTCCGTGCGCGCCGCGCCCCAGGTCCACGCATAGAGCGCCACGTACGCGCAGACCACCGCGTCCACCTGATCTTCCAGGTTCTTCAGCCCACGCCCGCGCAGGCCGTCCAGCGTGGGCGGCATCAGGCCGGCCACCCCCCGCAGCGGCGGCCGGGCGGCCTCCAGCGCCAGCAGGTGCGAGCGCAGCGCGGCCCAGCCGGCCTCCAGCGCGGGGCGGCCCTGGCTCTTGTTCTTGTATTTCAGCGTGCGCCCCAGCCCGAACAGCGACACCATCGCCGGGTGCGGGTAGACCTCCAGCACGCGCCGGACCTGCGCGCCCACCTCCAGGTGCGGGTCGTGGACGAAGCCGAGCGCCGCCAGCCCCTCCACCAGCCGCTCGCCCCGGATGGTGCCGTCCGCCTCTTCGAGGTGCCGGCGATTGGCCGGGTGCGCCCCCGCCTGGAAGCGGGCGAACACGCGCCCCAGCTCGGCCTCGGCAGGGCGGCGGCCCGTCAGGTTGGGCACGGTCAGCGGCGCGTCCACCCCGATGATCGCCGCCCCCTGGCCCGCCTGCGCCGCGACGTAGGCGAGCACGTCCTCGTCGCCTCCCAGCAGGGCCGTGTCCAGCACCTCGCCGCGCTCGTCCAGCACCGCCGCGCCGGTCGGGTTGTGCGCCGCCCAGGCCAGATCCAGACCGATGAACCTCATGTGCGCGCAGCATAGCCCCGCGTCCCCTTCGCCTTCCGCCTTTGGATGGACGACCGGCCTCCCCTGAGCCTCTTACGCTCCTGAGTATGCTCAGCGAAGACGACCGGCGGCGCATCGAGGCCGAGGAGGTGCAGGCGGCGCAGGCCGAGGCGGGCCGGGCCGCCGCCCTGCGCCGCGAGCAGCTGGCAGGCGCCTACCGGCGGGAGGTCCGGGAGGCGCTGCGGCCCCGGCCCTGGTGGTGGCCGGCGCGCTGGGCGTTCCTGTTCGTGCCGCTGGGCGTGGCGGCGGGCCTGTGGCTACGGCCGCAGGTTCCGCCGGCCGACGACGCACTGGGCGGCGTCCGGACCTCGGCCCTCGTCGAGCAGTGCAGCGAGGAGGTCGCCCGCCTGACCTACGGCCGCGAGGCCGACCTGCGCTTTCCCGGCCCGCGCGAGGTCGGGGACAGCGTGCAGGCCGATGCCGACGGCAAGCGCTGGGAGGGCTGGGCCAGCCGCCCCGACGGCAGCCGCCTGACCTTCGCCTGCACCTACACGGCCGCCGACCGCTCGGTGCGCGCCGATCTTCTGGAGGACCACCCGTGAAGCGATCCGCCCCGCTCGTCGTATCTCTGGTAGTGTCTCTGGTCGTGTCTCTGCTCCTGGCCCCGGCCCTCCCCGCCTCCGCGCAGCCGGTGCCGACCCCGCCCGGCGCCCCCCTGGCCCCGCAGACCACCCGGCCAGCCCCGGCCCGGTTGCCTTCCCCTGCCCTGGCCCCGGCCGGCCACAGCCTGAGCGTGCCGCGCGAGAAGGTCACCCTGAGCTGCGTGGACGGCTCCTTCGGGTCGCCCCGGCGCAACTTCCTGCTCGCGGACGAGACGTATCCGCGCTGCGTGCTACGCCTTCCCCTCACCCTGAAGGCGCGCTGGCCCGGCGAGCGCACCTTCTATGTCGTGCCGCGCGTGTCGGCCACGCTGCATGCCCGTGGCGAGCGGGGTCAGGGCCACTGGCTGCCGCTCGCCCCCTTCGTCAACCCCGGCCCCGACCCGCTGCACCGCGCGGTGGCCTCGCGGGACTACGCGGCGGTGGAACTGACCGCCGTCTTCCGCCCGCCCGGCGAGGTCGCGGGCGAGCTGCGGCCCGACACCGTCAGCGTGGGCGGCAAGCTCACGGTGTGCGCCGCGCCTCTGCGCCCCGGCGAGGCGCCCTGCCAGACCTTCGACCTCGCGGCCCGCTACGGGGTCTACACACGGAGGTAAGGGGGCGGGCAGTACGCTGCTCAGGTCCTGCTTACCTCCGGCCGCTACACTGTGTTCAGTCGCCCGCAGGGTTCACCCCCCGGGCCGCACTCCGGACGAGAGCACCGCCGTACCCGGTCACGACAAGACGGCGCATGACGGAGGTGTTCTCATGGCATGGATCTATCTCGTGCTGGCCGGCCTGCTGGAAGTGGGCTGGGCCATCGGTCTGAAGTACACGCAGGGCTTTACCCGCCCGCTGCCCACCGCCCTGACCCTGCTGAGCATGGCCGCCAGCGTGGGCCTGCTGGGGCTGGCGACCAAGACGCTGCCCATCGGCACGGCCTACGGGGTCTGGGTGGGCATCGGGGCCGTCGGCGCGGCGCTGCTGGGCATGCTGCTGTTCGGCGAGGCCGCCACACCCGCCCGCCTGTTCTTCCTGGCATTGATGGTCGCAGCGATCATCGGCCTGAAGGTGACGGCGGGGCACTGAGCCAGAGCGGGCTGGCCCAGGTACCCCAGCCCGCCGACACCCGGTCTGTCGGGGGCGTTCCCTGTCATCCCGCAGGTGTTTTTGGCCCTGCCGGCCCCGCCCCGGCTACAGCCCCCCGCGCGGGTTCACGTCCACCCGCACGCGCGCCTTCCAGCTGCGGCGCTCCAGCACCCCCAGCAGCTCGGCCAGCCGGGCGTCGCTGCGGGCACGCAGCAGCAGGTGGTAGGGGTACACGCCGCGCAGCCGCGCGACCGGACTGGGCGCCGGCCCCAGCACCTCCAGTTCGGTGGCCCCCGCGCCGTACAGGGCGTCGGCGATTTCCTGGGCGGCCACGCGGGCGCGCTCGGCCTCGCGGGCGGCCACCTCGATCTGGGCCAGCCGGGCGTGCGGGGGGTAGCCCAGCTCCAGGCGCACGCGCTCCTCGGCGGCCGGATAGGCCAGGACGCCCTGCCCCGACCCCAGGACCTTCAGCGCCGGGTGGTCGGCCTGGAAGGTCTGCACCACCAGCATCGGCGCGCGGCTGGGGTGCCACTCGGCGAGCTGGCGCAGCAGGCGGTGGTAGCGCTCCGAGGCGCGGAAGTCCGAGACATTGAGCCAGGTGTCGGCCAGCGTCACCCCGACGAGCGCCAGTTCGGGCGGGCAGGGCTGCGAGAGCAGCAGTTGCGTGCCCACCACGACCCCCGGCGCGCCCGCGTGCAGGGCCGAGAGGTCGTCCTGGTGGTCGCGGTCGAGGCGGTGGACCGGAAAGCCGGGCAGCAGCCGGGCCACCTCGGCGGCGATCCATTCGGTGCCGGGACCGCGCGCCTTCCACATCTGCTCGCCGCAGACGTCGCAGCGGTCGGGGACGTTCTCGTGGTAGCCGCACTGGTGGCAGGTCAGTTGCCGGGTCTCCTGGTGAAAGCGCAGCGGCACGTCGCAGTTGCGGCACTGCGGGGTGTGCTCGCAGCTCGGGCAGCGCAGCAGCGCGCTGTAGCCGCGCCGGGGGGCCAGCAGCGCCGCCTGCCGCCCGCGTTCCTGCACCTGCCGCAGCAGCCGCGCGAGGTCGTGGCTCAGGGGGTAGCCCTGGTCGCCGGCCTTCAGGTGTACGCCGCTCAGCGGCCCCAGCTCGGGCTGTTCGGGGGGCGCGGCGTAGTCCACGACATGCAGGCGGGCGCGCGGCGGCGGCAGCTCGGCCCCCGGGTGCGGCACGCTCTCGACGGCAGGCACGCTGCCCACGTAGGCCAGCGCCGCGTCCTGCGCGCGGGCCACGCACGCGGCCACGTCCGGCACGAAGGCGCGCGACCCCGAGAGCAGCTTGTAGGCGTCGCTGCCCTCCTCCAGCACGATGACGAGGGCGAGGTCGGCGACCGGCGCACTCAGGGCGTGCATACTGCCCACCACCAGCCGCGCCTCGCCCGTGCGGATGAGGTCCCAGGTCGCCGCCCGCTGCACGCCCGACAGATGCCCGCCCACCTGCGCGGCCAGGGTGCCGGCCCCCTCCGCCAGCCCCGAGAGGCCCGCCCAGGCGCGGCGCAGCGTGGCGTGGTCGGGTGCCAGCACCAGCACGCCGCGCCCCTGCGAGAGCAGGCGCGACACACGCGGCGCCAGCACCCGGAAGCGCGAGGCGGCCCGGCCCCCGTGCAGCCGCCAGACCGGAGCTTCGGGCAGGCGGTCGGGGAGGTCGGCCCCGGTGACCTCGCCCTCTTCGGGCACGGCGGGCAGGGGCAGCGGGGGCGGGGGGGCGGGCACCTCGGCCTGCTCGGCCCAGCCGCGCGCGAGCAGGGCCGCCGCCGCCGAGGCCGGCACACCCGCGCCCTGCGCCCAGGCACTCACGGAGTCCTGGGGGCCGTTCTCCAGCAGCCACGCCCAGGCGGGGGGCAGGGGGCGCTCGGCCTGGACGTACTCGGCGCCGCCCGCGTTCAGGACCGCCGTCACCACGCTGCCGCTCACGCCCGCGCCGCGTGCCCAGGCGTTCAGCGACTCCTGCTCACCCGCCCCGGCCAGCCATGTCCAGGCCCCGGCCTGCCGGGGGGTCAGACCGGGCGGCGCGGGGGTCACGGCGCGCAGGACCGTCACCGTGCGGGCGGCGACGGGCACGGCGCTGTGCTCGCGGGCGCGCACGACCGTCACCGTGCGGGGCTGCGGGGCGAAGGCCTCGTCGAGCAGCCCCTGCTCGCGGATGGCGTCGAGCAGGGCGGGCGGGTACACCAGGGCGTCGGTCCACACCGACCCCGGCACCGTGGCCCCGAAAAACCCCAGGTTCGCGCCCGGCACCGCCCGCACGCGGTGGCGGTAGGCCGCCTCCCAGCCCACGCCCAGCAGGTCGCCCCACACCAGTCCGGCCGGCACGTGGGCTTCGCGCGCCCAGGCACAGACCCCCGCGACCGTCCCCGGCGTCACCCAGGGCGCGGCCGGGTCGTCGAGCACATGCACGGCGTCGCGCAGGCGGTGGGCGGCGCGGGGGTCGCCCTCACCGACCACCAGCCCGACCGTCAGCTCGCCGCGCCAGGGCAGCAGGACCCGGCAGCCGACCGGCACGTCCCCCGTCCAGCCGTGCGGGGGGGCGAAGTCCAGCGCCGGAATCGGCAGCGACACGGCGACCTGCCAAGTGGCCGCGACCGGCGCGGCCTGCGGCGCCTCCGGCGTGGGGCTGGTCTCGGTCGCCGGAAGTGCCGTCACCCCCCCAGGCTATCCCTCCCGGCCCGGCGGCGCGGGGGGCCGCCTCACCCTCTGGGGGCTTGGCTTCGGGTAGAGGCCGCCGCCACCCACCAGCCTGGAAAGCGCGCGGCGAGCTGCCGGGCCGCCTCCTGCGCCTGGGCCTCGCTGCGGGCCAGGGCGAAACAGGTGCTTCCCGAACCGCTCATCAGCGGCGAGTGCAGGCCCGCGCCTTGCAGGGCCGCGAGCGCCCCGGCGATGGGCGGGTGGCGGCGCACGACCTCGGGTTGCAGGGCGTTGAAGTACGGCACCGGCTCGCCCGACGCCAGCGCCGCCAGCAGGGCCTCCAGGTCCAGCGGGGACGTGAAGCGCCCGGCCAGCCAGCGGTAGGCGTCGGCGGCGCTGACCTCCACCCCGGGGTTGAGCAGCACCAGCGGCACGGGAGGCAGGTCCACCGGCTGCAAGACCTCACCCACCCCCGAGGCCAGCGCTGCGCCCCCCGGCAGGAAGAAGGGCACGTCGGCCCCGAGGGTCAGCGCCAGGGCCGGCAGGTCCACCCCGCACGGGTAGAGCCGCGCCAGGGCGAGCAGCGTGGTCGCCGCGTCGCTGCTGCCCCCACCCAGGCCCGAGGCGAGCGGCAGGCGTTTGTGCAGGGTGATCGCCGCGCCTTGCGTCACTCCCGCCGCATCCAGGTAGGCCCGCGCCGCGCGGTACACGAGGTTGCGGCCGTCGGCCGGGAGGTCGGCCCCCTCGACCCGCAGGCTCAGCCCGGGGGCCGGGGCGATGTCGAGCGTGTCGCCCACCGTCAGGGGCACCATCAGGGTATGCAGCTCGTGGTAGCCGTCGGCGCGGCGGCCGACCACGCTCAGGCCGAGGTTGACCTTGGCGGGGGCGAACTCCCCCGTCATTTCGCGTCCCACACGGCGGCCAGGGCCGTCGCCAGGGCGAGGTCGCCGGGGGCCGTCACCTTGAAGAGCCGCGCGTCGCCGGGCACCAGGGCCACCCGCCCGCCCAGGCGCGCGACCAGCCCGGCGTCATCGGTGGCGGCGTGGGCATCGGCCTGCGCGCGGGCATGGGCCTCCCGCAGCACCCGGCGGCGGAAGCCCTGCGGCGTCTGCACCGCCCACAACCCTTCGCGGGGGGTCAGGTCGCCCCAGGTCTGCCCCGGTGCAGCCCGCACGAGCGTGTCGGCCACCGGCAGGGCCGCCGTCGCCGCGCCGACTTCCCACGCCGCCGCGAGCACCGCCCGCACGACCTCGGCGGGCAGGAAGGGCCGCGCCGCGTCGTGCACGAGCACGGCCTCGGCGCCGGTCGCCTCCAGCAGCAGGCGCACGCTGTCCTGGCGCGTCTGGCCCCCCACGATGGCGCGGGCGGGCACATCGGCGGGCAGGGTCCAGCCTTCCGGCAGGGCCACGACCACCTCGTCCACATGCGGGGCCAGCGCGGCCACGCTGCGGGCCAGCAGGCTCAGGCCCGCGACCTCCACGAAAGCCTTCGGTCCCAGGCCCAGACGCGTGCCCGAGCCGGCGGCCGGGATCAGGGCGGCGACCTTCATCCCTCGTCCTTCCAGCGGCGGAACCCCGGCACGTCCAGACCGAACTGGTCCAGCGCGCGGGCAGTCACGAAGTGCAGCAGCTCGGCCACGCTGTCCGGCGCGTGGTAGAAGCCCGGCGAGGCGGTCATGACGGTGGCGCCCGCGTCGTGCGCCGCGAGCAGGTTCAGGAGCATGGGCCGGGGCAAGGGGTCCTCGCGCACCAGCAGCACCAGCCGCCGCCGCTCCTTGAGGGTGACGTGTGCGGCGCGCGACAGCAGGTTGTCGGCGAAGCCGTGCGCGACTTTTGCCAGTGTGCCCGCGCTGCACGGCACGACCAGCATGCCGTCGGTGCGGTACGACCCGCTGGCGACGCTGGCCGCGAGGTCGCGGTCGTCATGGGTGTGGGTCGCCAGGGCGCTCAGCTCGGGCAGCTGCGGGCCGCCCTCGGCGCTCATGACCCGCTTGGCCCCGCTGGAGACGATCAGGTGGGTCTCGACCTCCAGCGCCCGCAAGGCCTCCAGGATGCTGTGCGCGTAGGGAATCCCGCTGCCCCCGCTGACGCCGACCACCAGTCTCATGAGGGCAGGCTAGCAGAGGCCGGGACGCGGGTTGACCCCGCCCGGTCCTCCCGCTTTCTTAAGCCAGGGCCGCCGTCAGGGCCGCCGCCACGGCCTGCGGATCGGCCTTGCCGCCGGTGGCGCGCATGACCTGCCCGGTGAAAAAGCCCATCAGGGCGGTCTTGCCCCCCCGGTAGGCGGCCACCTTGTCGGGGTTGGCACTCAGCACGTCCTGCACGGCGGCCCCCAGGGCGGCCTCGCCCAGGCCCCCGGCGAGGTTCTCGCGCTCGACGATGAGCATCGGGGCCTCACCCGACGCGGCGGCGCGGGCCAGCACGTCGCGCGCCACGCGGCTCGTCACGTCGCCCGAGGCCAGCAGGGCGGCCAGCGGCGCGAGGGCGGCGGCGTCCACCTGCACCTCGCCCGCCCGCAGGCCCGGCGCGAGGTCGTTCACGGTCCACGAGGCGACCTGCCCGAAGGTCGTGTCCGGCGCCGCCCCGTGCACGAAGGTCAGCAGCGCCCCGTCGCGGGCGATGGTCCGGGCGTCGGCCTCGGCGGCCCCCAGCGCGCTCAGGCGCGCGGCCTCGGCCTCCTGCTCGGGCGAGAGGGCGGCGGGCACGGCGGCGGCCGGAGCGTCCTTTTTCGGCGCGGCGGGTTTCGCATCCTTCTTCGGGGCGGTCTTCTGCGCCGCTTCCGGCTTCTGGGCTCCGGGCTTCTGGCCCCAGGTGTCCTTGAGGGTGATGATGCGCCCGAACACCAGCGCGTCCTCGCGGCTCTCCTTGGGGTCGCGCCAGAAGTAGCCCTGACGCTCGAACTGGTAACGGGTGTCCGGGGGGTCCTTCGCCACGCTCGCCTCGACGTAGCCGCGCGTGACGCGCAGGCTGTCGGGGTTCAGGAACCGCAGGAACCCCGCGTCCGCCGGGGCGGCCTCGCTCTCGTGACCGATCTGTTCGGGGTCGAAGTCGGGGGCCTCGGGGCCGGAGGCCGGGTCGTCGGGATTCTCGCCCTCGGGGTTGGCGACCCGGAACAGACGGTCGTACAGCCGGAACTCGGCCGGCAGGGCGCTGGCCGCGTCCACCCAGTGGATCACGCCGCTGGCCCTGGCGTCCTCCCCCAGCGGCGTGGCGTACACGCGGGTCACGTTCCCGGCCTCGTCGGTGTCGAAACGCTCGGCGCGCACGATCCCGGCCCCGCGCAGCCGCACCGTGCCGCCGGGGGTCAGGCGCTTGTACCCCTTGGGCGGGTCGGCGCTGAAGTCCTCGCGCTCGATGTACAACTCGGGACCGAAGGGCACGCCGCGCACCGCCGCTTCGGGGGCCACGCGCCCGCCGCCGGGCAGGCCCACGAGCCCGTCGGGCGAGTCGCGGACCACGTCGAACGGCCAGTAGGGCAGGGACAGGGTGGCCGCCTCCGCCCCCAACAGGGTCACGGGCAGCGGGTCCAGCACCGCCATGACGCGGGGCGCGCGCCAGTTCAGGTCGTCGCGCACGGCGTTCTCGTAGATGGCGAGGTCCACCGTGCGGTTGGTGCGGCTCACGCCGATCTGCGCGGCGAAGGCCCGCACCGCTTCCGGCGTCACCCCGATGCGCTGCTGGGCCCGCAGGGTGGGCATCCGGGGGTCGTCCCAGCCCTCCACGTGCCCGCCCTCAATCAAGGCGCGCAGCTTGCGCTTGCTGGTGATCGTGTATTCCAGGCCGCGCCGCCCGAACTCGTACTGGTGCGGGCGCGGATCGAAATTCAGGCGCTCCATCAGCCAGTCGTAGATCGCGCGGTTGTCCACGAACTCCAGGCTGCACATGCTGTGGGTCACGCCTTCCAGGGCGTCCTGCAACGGGTGCTGGAAGTCGTACATGGGATAGATGCACCACGCGTCGCCCTGGCGGTAGTGGTGGGCGCGCAGGATGCGGTAGAGCACCGGGTCGCGCAGCTTCATGTTCGGGCTGGCGAGGTCGATGCGGCCGCGCAGCACGTGCTCGCCTTCCCCGAACTCGCCCGCGCGCATGCGGCGCAGCAGGTCCAGGCTCTCCCCGGGCGTGCGGTCACGGTAGGGGCTGGGCGTGCCGGGCGTGCGGGCGTCGCCGCGCAGCCGCGCCATCTCGGCCCCGCTCACGCTGTCCACGTAGGCGTCGCCCTGGCGGACCAGCTGCTCGGCGTAGGCGTAGTAGCGCTCGAAGTTGTCCGAGGCGTAGTACAGGTGAGGCCCCCAGTCCCAGCCCAGCCACTTCAGGTCGGCCAGGATGCCCTCGACGAACTCCACGCTCTCGCCTGCCGGGTTGGTGTCGTCCAGGCGCAGGTGGTAGCGCCCGCCGTATTGCAGCGCCGTCTGGAAGTCCAGGAAGCTGGCGAAGGTATGCCCCAGGTGCAGGTAGCCGTTGGGCTCCGGCGGAAAACGGGTCACGACCTGCGGGTACTTGCCCGTTTCCAGGTCGCGCTCGATGATCTCCGTGATGAAGTTGGGGGCGACCCTCGGTCCGGAGACAGAGGCCGGACTCGCGTCGGCAGGGGGAAACTCGGGGGCGGTCATCCCCTTCAGGATAACGGTGCGGGCCGCGCGGGGCCGCTACGGTGTCTCCATGGCCCGACCCTCCCCCGCCCCGGCCGCCCTGCCCATACGGGTCCGCCGCGTCACCGACCCGCACGACCCCGCCCTGGCCGACTTCGGCCGCGTCCAGGAGGCCAGCTACTACGCCCCCGACACGCTCATTCCGCCCGAGGCTTTCGGGTACCTGCTGCGCGGCGCGTCTCCCGGGCGCGAGGACCGCATCCTGGTGGCCGAGCTGCCCAGCCCCTCCGGGCCAGGCGGCGAGGTGCTGGGCGGCACGGTCTACACCCTGCTGCCCGGACCGGACGGCGGGGGAGCGGCCTTCAGCTCCTTCCTGGGCGTCTCTCCGGCGGCGCAGGGGCGCGGCGTGGGCCGTGCGCTGTGGCAGCGTTCCCTGGAAGAGGTGCGCGCCGCCGGTCTGCCCGGCCTGTTCGCCGACAGCGTCTACGGCGAGCGCCAGAGTGCCGAGGAGCGCGCCGCCGAGGCCCGGACAGGCACCGACCCCGTCCGCCGGCGGCGCGCCCTGCACGCCCTGGGCCTGCGCACGGTGGACGTGCCCTACTGGCAGCCCGTCGGCGGCCCGGACGGCGGTCCCCTCCAGGACCTCGACCTGCTGTACCAGCCCGTCACCGGTACCCAGGGCGCGGCGGCGGACGACACGGTCCCCCTGGCCCTCGTGACCGCCACCCTGCGCGGCTACTGGCGCGGCTGGCTGGGGCAGGCACGGGCCGAGCGCGAGGCCCTGGCCCTGGCCGAGCGGGCCGGCCACACGCCCGAGCTGCGCCTGCGCCCCGCCACCGAGACGGCGTCGTACTGGCACCGGCCTTAACCCCCGTTTGACCGGCCGCCCCTACACTGGGCAGCCATGAGGCTGCTGCTGGTCGAGGACGACGCCCGGATCGCCGAACCCACCCTGGGCGCGCTGCGCGAGGCGGGCTACGCGCCGACCTGGGCGCAGACCGGCCCGGCGGGGCTGGAAGCGGCCCTGACCGGCGACTTCGGGTTGATCGTGCTCGACGTGATGCTGCCGGGTCTGGACGGCTTCTCGCTCGCCCGCGAACTGCGCGCTGCCGGGCAGGAGACGCCCATCCTCTTTCTCACGGCGCGTGGCGACCTCTCCGACCGGGTCGAGGGCCTGGACCTGGGCGGCGACGCCTACCTCGTCAAGCCCTTCGCGGTGCCCGAACTGCTCGCCACGCTGCGTGCCCTGACCCGGCGCGAACGCGGCCAGGGCACGCCGCAGCTCGCCTTCGCCACTGGGCGCGGGCGGCTGGATACCGTGGCGCGCACCGCCTTCTGGGACGGGCTGGAGGTCGCCGTCACGGGCCGCGAGTACAGCCTGCTCGAAACGCTGGCGCTGAGCCCCGAGCGCTGGTTCACGCGCGAGGACCTTCTCGACCGGGTGTGGGGCCCGGAATTCGGCGGTGAGGCCCGCATCGTGGACGTGTACGTGCGCTACCTGCGCCGCAAGCTCGCCCCCGAGGCGATTTCCAGCGAGCGCGGGCGCGGCTACCGGGTAGAGGGCTAGCGGCCGGTGCGCGCCCACTCCCCTGTCCGGCGGCCCCTGACGCTGCGGGCCCGGCTGGCGCTGTGGGCCGCGCTGGCGACCGGGCTGGCGACGGTGCTCGTGGCCGCCGGCCTCTTCTTCGCCGTGGACCGCTACCTGCTCACCTCGCAGCAGCAGCGCCTCCTGAGCGCCGTGAGTGCGCTGCAAGACCGCGTCGAGCGGGTGGCGGCCCAGGCCGCGCAGCCCTTCGGCATCGGCGTGCTCGTGCTGGATGGGGGCGACCTAACCGCCCTCACCGCCGAGGACGACCAGACCCGCA